>JAGHSR010000022.1 GCA_018065765.1 Candidatus Colicola coprequi | reverse complement strand
ATCGTGCACCGTGCATTGTGCATTGTGCATCATTTCTTCAGCCCCAGTATCACTCTGGCTTCGTCGCTGGTGGCTACTTCGCGTCCGAGTTCTTTGGCGAGGCGCACAACTTTCTCCACAAGTTCAGCGTTGCTCTTAGCGAGAACGCCTTTGCTCAGGTAGAGGTTATCCTCAAAACCTACGCGCACGTTTCCGCCCATAGCGATGGCTGCGGCTGCCATTGGGAAGGCATTACGTCCCACGCCCGTTGCTGTCCATGTGCTACCTGCGGGAATCTTATTCACCAGCCAGCAGAGGTTATCTACGGTAGCGGGAGTGCAACCCGGAACGCCCAATACGAAGTTGAATTGCATAGGAGCACCAGGCACTTCGCCTTTGCGTGCCATGGTCAAGATGGTGTCAAGATGACCCATCTCAAAGCGCTCGTATTCGGGTTTGATACCACGTTCCATCATACGTTTGCCAAAGGCACGCATGGTGGGCATGCTATTGTCGAAGATGTCGTCACCGAAATTGCATGTGCCACAGTCAAGGGTTGCCATTTCGGGGACTGGGGTTGTGTCGGTAGATTGCAGACGCTCGTCTGGAGTCATTCCTACCGCACCGCCTGTTGACGGGATAAGGATAACGTCCGGGCACTCTTTCAGGATAGCGGTTGTGCATTCTTGGAAGCGCTCACGACTTTGTGTCGGGGTACCGTCATCAAAACGTACGTGCAAGTGTACGATAGCAGCGCCTGCTTCGTGTGCCAACTTAGCTTCGCGCACAATCTCTTCAACGGTGTAGGGTACGTTAGGGTTTTGTTCCTTCGTTACCTCTGCTCCGCATATCGCTGCGGTTATAATTAGTTTTTCCATTGTCTTATCAGTTTTTATGAAAGTTTACTTTCTCTGGCAGTCTTTCGGTGTCACACACGTCCCACTTGCTCTGCAAACCACTATCGGTTCGTCCAGTTCGTCAGCAGCACTTGCTGAGATGTCAGGGCGAGCGATAGCCACTTTGCGTGCTTCGAACATCATGTGACGGCTGGTGTTACCTTCTTTGTCAATCCAGCCTTCTGCCTCGATGAAGTCGCCTGCATACACGGGTGCAAGGAAATCTATTTTGTCGTAGGCGCGGAAGAGTCCTTCGTCGCCATCACGCATAATCAATAACTCGGTTGCTACGTCACCGAAGAGGTGAACCATGTGAGCACCATCTACTAAGTTTCCTCCGTAGTGAGCATCTTTGGCGCTCATACGTAATCTGATTTTTGTTCTGTATTCCATAATCTTTTATTTCTTATTTTTCTACATAAATTGCATCTACAAATATGCCGCTTGCATGGATTTGTTCGGGAGCAATCTCACCACGTTTTACCAGTTTTTCGGCTTCTACAATGACATAATCAGCCGCCATTGCCATCAGGGGGTTAAAGTTTTGAGTTGTTCCGAGGAACACCATGTTGCCGTC
Source organism: Candidatus Colicola coprequi (assembly GCA_018065765.1). Lineage (GTDB taxonomy): Bacteria > Bacteroidota > Bacteroidia > Bacteroidales > Paludibacteraceae > Colicola > Colicola coprequi. Next base: position 1,108 of record JAGHSR010000022.1, on the reverse strand, counting down.
CTCATCGACGATGTTAGCGCGGAGAATAGCGATGTCTGCACCAAGAGGTTTCTCCAGCAGGTAGTCTTTGTCATCTACTTTCACTACTTCCTTGCCGTCAGCCATGATAGTGCCTATTCCGGTGGGGGTCAGTACGCCACCTAATCCTGCGCCTTTGGCGCGAATGCGTTCGGCAAGAGTACCTTGAGGTACGTAATCAACGATGAGAGTACCTGCATTCTTTTGTATGGCAGTCTCTTTGTTCGTACCTGTGTGGGATACGATAGCGCGTTTTACTTGGTGATTAGCAACGAGTTTGCCGTGGGCAACATTATCAAATGCAGTATCGTTAGCGATGATAGTGAGGTCTTTTACACCTTTCTCTACGATTGCATCTGTGATTTGTACAGGGCTTCCATTTCCAAGGAATCCACCAAACATGATAGTTTGTCCATCATGGACCTTAGCAACTGCTTCTTCTAATGAAATAATCTTGTTCATGGTTGTATGTTTTTATAAATGTTTAGTATCTAACGTTATACTTTTATGCGTATTGGATGTATCTTTTAACTATGTTAAAGAGCATGCTTTTGTATGTTTAAGCACATACTTTTATATGTTAAAGAACATACTTTCGACGACATACCAAAAAACGCTCCAAAGGTACAACAAATTTTCCGAATACGCAAGCGAAAAGGGATTTTTTGTGTGCGAGATTGATGTTTTCATCTCAATTGTGAGGCACTCTCGGTGTTAGGAACTTGTTTCGCATAAGCCGATTTTATCTCAATTTACACCCTCAACTCACAGAAAATAAGATGTTGTCCCTGCTTGCAACATAACATGAACATAACATTGCTATCAGCCTATATTATCCAAACGCTGACACTATATTCCTACCTGTCTCTTGTGCCAATTATGCAACGAAAGTGCAATTGCATTTTGCACTTTCGTTGTTAATTGATTGATTTTTAATGTACTATATGGAAAATGCAAAGTGCAATTGCACTTTGCATTTTCTTATCTTTTGCGTCGGAGCTGCTAATCTATTTAAGTACGTGGATAGCACATTGGCTGTCATTGGAGTGGCTGGTATATTCAGAGGTTTCACAAATTCGCCTGTAGAAGT
>JAGHSR010000141.1 GCA_018065765.1 Candidatus Colicola coprequi | reverse complement strand
AGACACGATTGAGTCGGGTCACTTGGTACACACGTTCGGTTGCGGTCACGCTAACCTGCCTATCGAAGAAATGTATCCTCGTATCGGCGGTTTCGTAGGATTTCACCCGATCTGCGAACTTCCTCTGACCTTCTTCACCCACATTCGTGGCGAGATGGGTATTGACCAATTCCTCTTCTTGGAGCGCTGCCAAGACTATGCGGACGCTATCTTCAAGAGTTGGAACTTCGACAAGAACGATGTTATGTGGATTTTCTCACACACCGGAATCAATGCCGTTAACATCGAACTTGCTCTTAAAGCCAAAGAGATGGGCATGAAAGTGGTAGCATTCGGTTCCGCTAAGAACTGCGGCGACCGCAAGTCCGGTCACACCAGCGGCAAGACCCTGTTCCAAGTAGCTGACTACGTAGTGGACAACTGCACTCCTCTGCAAGACGCCAGTGTTCAGATTGAGCAATGGGCTGACGAGAAGAACGGTATTCACAACTACATTGGTCCGTTGTCCACTATCGCATTTATCACCGATGTATGGATGGTAATGGGCGAGACAGCTGAGATTTTGGAGAACCGCGGCGTGAAGATGTACATTCACCCAAGTCGCAACCAACCCGGCGACACCACCGCTCGTGAGCGTTTGGCTGAGTGCGTAGAGAAATATCGCGAAGCTACTCAACGCTGCTAAGATGTATAGCAAATTTGATATTACGACGGCTAAGTATGGCGAGGTAAAAACCATGCCTCGCTATGACTTGGCGATCCTACCATGGGGTGCGACAGAGCCTCACAATGGTCATTTGCCCTATTGCACGGATATGCTGACCGCTCAGGCAGTAGCCTTTGAAGTAGCAGAAGCCGCAGCAAAACAAGGTGTAAACCTGATGGTATTGCCCGGCATACCGTTAGGAAGTCAAAATCCGGGACAAATAGAGCTACCCTACTGCATACATACCACACAGACGACCCAATTTATGGTGCTACGCGATATATGCAATTCGCTCAAACGTCAGGGAATACACAAACTCATCATCATGTCCGGTCATGGCGGGAACTTATTCAAGGCGATGATTCGTGATCTGATGATAGAAGACCCAAGTATGCAGATTGCACACAACGAGTGGTTTGCTTTTGTTCCTCGAAAAGGCTATTTTGAAGAAGAGCAAGACGACCATGCGGGTGAGCAGGAGACCTCCGTCATGCTGCACTACTACCCGGATTTGGTTCGTATGGACTTAGCGGGTGACGGCAAATTCAACCGTTTTGCGATAGAAGGTCTGAACAGTAAAGTGGCATGGATGCCACGTGACTGGAGCAAGACAACGCAGGACACCGGAGTAGGTTATCCCAAGAAAGCCACGGCAGAAAAGGGAAAAGCCTATATGGAAGCGGTCATCCCAAAGATGGTGCAATTTGTAGTGGACTTTGCTACGAAAGGACTCTACTAAGCAGAGGCCAGAAAACAAAATAGAAAAGAGGGTGTGTCAAAATAGGCACACTCTCTTTATTTTATGTTGTATATCCTTCGATGAGGAGGATATGCGATTTTTTTGTTATTATGGTGTAAAAGTGATGA
>JAGHSR010000104.1 GCA_018065765.1 Candidatus Colicola coprequi | reverse complement strand
TATGCAAATTTTGGTGCAAAATATATGTCTTTTTATTTGTTTGTTCCCAAAAATCTTTGTACCTTTGCAGCCAGTTTTTCGAGTTATCGAAAACAAAATAGTGATATAACGAACAAAAACCAACTAGAACACCATGAAAAGGATGGGTGCTAAAGGCACCTGATGCTATGAGTTCATGATTTTCCATGAAAACAAGTTTTCCTGTAGAAATCCTGTCCTCACACCATCCCCTCCTCCAGAGGGTATCATCCTCTTCAAGGCGATAAACAGAAATAAACGGCAAAAGGCAGAAGGCGAAAGGCAGAAGGCAGAATGTAGAGAATAAGCCCCCCAACCCCCTGAAGGGGGAGAGGAAATAAACATTAATTGCCATTAATAGGACATTAATTATCACTAATCAAGACATTAATTATCGTTAATCGGACATTAATTGTTCATTAATATAACATTAATCATCGTTAATCAAGACATTAATTGAACATTAATAAGTCAAGAATGCAGAAAATGTTTATATCCGGTTTATCGTCTTGCGATTGATGCTAACCCGACAGGGTGATGATGTAAATGGCTAAAAATATCTGAATGCTTGCATATAAGGATTTTTAGACAGAGACAGCATCAATGGCTTGCAAAAACATAACATCAATCACAAGAGGTGGATTGCGGTTTTTGTTAAAAAAAATTAGTTATATAGAAGCAAAAGAAAAAAGCATGTTTTATACCTTGATCTCGGGGCTTCATAAGGAAGACATAGAGTCCGTTTCGCCCTCCATGGAAGATGTGGGGACGGACTGCCAAACTGTGGCGGTGATGACAGGAGGTACAGAAGCACAATTTGTGCAACTGCTGCAACAAGGGCGCATTACCTTAGATAAACCTATCTATCTACTCTCCAGCGGACAAAGTAATTCGCTCGCTGCCAGTATGGAAATTCTCAGTTACATCAATCAGCACGGCGGACATGGTCAGATTAGGATTAATAGGTAAACCCAGCGATTGGCTCATCGCTTCCACGTACAATAGAGACATACTTGCCTCTCGTTTGGGAGTGGAAATAGTAGAGATTCCCATCGAAGAAGTGACCTCGTTGGGTGAGGTAGAAAACGGCATGGACGGTGCACTACGCATCTACGAAAGAATCCGCGATATAGTAAGTCGCTACCAATTGGATGGCGTCGCCTTGAGGTGTTTTGATTTACTAACGACTATCCGAAACACCGGTTGCATAGCCCTATCTCGGCTAAACGATGAGGGCATACCTGCTGCCTGCGAAGGAGACGTACCGACACTCGTTACAATGCTATTGGCTAAACAACTGAGCGGTTGTCCGGGATTTCAGTGCAACCCCGCACGAATAGAGCAAACACCCGGGCAAGCGCCTACCATGTTGTTTGCCCATTGCACCTTGCCCCTCAGCATGTGCCAAAGCTATAGCCTCACAACACATTTCGAATCGGGTATAGGAGTGGCTATCCATGGCGAATTGCCCACAGGCGACTATACACTGATGAAAGTGAGCGGCGACCTAAGCCGTGTATTCGTTAGTGAAGTGACCCTCATCAGAAATCAGTATGAACGCAATCTGTGTCGTACACAGGTGTGGCTGCAAATGAGCGATGAGGATATACAATATTTCCTCACCAACCCTATCGCCAACCACCATGTCCTCGTACCCGGAAAATGGAGCAAAAAAATCAATCACTTATGAATAGAATAACACTATTGTTTTTGTTAATCGGCTATTTATTTTGCGTGAATGTTCTGGATTTTGCATTGTTCGGTATCGACAAAAAACGCTCCAGACAGTCCACTAAACATTTTCATCGGTCACGCATCGAAGAAGCTACTCTGATTTGGTTAGCCATCTTCGGTGGAAGTGTAGGTGCCATATTAGGCATGTACGTGTTTCATCACAAAACACGCCACAAGAAATTTACTATTCTGCTGCCACTTATTTTGCTCGCACAAGTAGCTTTGGCATGGTATGTGTGGTATCAAAGTACGTTGATTATGCCGTGGGAGTGATTGGTGCTGAATGATGAATGCTGAATGCAAAATGACGAATGGAATGATAAAGAACCTAATTTTTGATTTGGGAGGGGTGCTGATAGACTTGGATGTCAAGCAATCCGTTGAAGCATTTAAAGCATTGGTGGATCCTAACAAAATAGCCGACGCGGCTTCTCCCGTATCCGCAATGGATCTGTTGGGCGGAGGCGAGAGTGAATTGGTGCAGCTATACCAAACCGGCTCTATCACCACCGAGCAGTTTGTCAACACCATCCTGCAAGTATGCCGCCCCGGTACCACGTCCGAACAAGTGCTAGACGCATGGTGCGCCATGCTTCGTGGACTACCTGCACACCGCATGGAACAACTGCGCCTGCTCAAGCAGAAAGGGTTCCGAGTGTTCATTCTCTCCAACATCAACGAATGGCATGTTCGTTGGACGTTGCGCAAATTCAAGGAATGGGGAATGCCCGAATTGGACGGTGTCTATTTCTCCAACGAGATGCACCTTGCCAAACCCGATCCGCGTTGCTACGAACGAGTGATATCCGAGACAGGCATCGTACCCGCTGAGACACTCTACATAGACGACTTGGCACAAAACATAGCAGCCGGACAAAAAGCCGGATTGCAATGCCTACAAGCCATCGGTGATGAATGGATGAACGTAGTGAAGGAGATTGCTGATAAATTTATCAAGAATGCAGAGAATGTAGAGAATAGAAAAAACATTAATTGCCATTAATAGGACATTAATTTTCATTAATAAAAAAATCAAGAATGCAGAGAAATATGAAGATAGCTTGTGATAAGATGTTGCCCATGCAGTGGTTCACACGGCTTGATGGGCACGAGATGAATGCTCCCCTCGCTGAGGCGGAAGTACTGATGACTACTTTTTATGGCAAAGTGACTCGTGACACTTTGGCTCAGATGCCCAAGTTGCGCCTTGTCACTCAGTTTGGCGTCGGGTACGACAATATTGATGTGGTTGCCTGCAAAGAACGCGGCATACTCGTTACCAACACGCCACTACCCGTCGTTGAGTCCACAGCCGAACTGTGCATGGGACTCATTTATGCCATAGCCCGACGCATTTCTGAGTTAGACCGCGGGTTGCGAGACGGTAGTTGTGAACCCTTTGGGCTGATGAACAACCTCAGTCATAGTGTCTATGGCAAGACATTGGGTATCATCGGCATGGGTAATATAGGTAAAGCCGTAGCCCGCAGAGCCGCAGCCGGAGGAATGGACATTATCTACCACAACCGTCATCGCCTACCCGAGGAGGTGGAGCAACGCTACCACGCTCGCTACGTCGAACAGGACTATCTGCTACAAAATGCAGACTTTATTAGTCTGAACCTGCCCCTAACCGCTGATGTGAGACACTTAATATCAGAGCGTGAACTTCACATGATGAAACCCACAGCATACCTCATTAATACCGCGCGCGGGGCACACATTGACGAAGCTGCACTGGTGAAAGCCCTGCAAGAGAACGTGATAGCCGGTGCCGCCGTGGATGTGTATGAATACGAACCCATCATCAGCGAAGGACTCAAGCACCTGAACAACTGTATCATCGTGCCACACGTAGGCACAGCCACATGGGAGACACGTCAGGCTATGGCTGATGCTATGATAGATAATGTCATTGCCTATAGCCGAGGCGAATACGACAAAATGACTGTGGTGAAGGAGATTCGTGATTTGTGATTTGTGATTCGTGATTTGTGATTTGTGATTTGTGATTAAAATTTAGAGATTATGATAAACGACATTAAAACAATAGGTGTCCTCACCTCAGGAGGCGATGCACCGGGAATGAACGCTGCGGTTAGAGCCGTGACACGCGCAGCCATTGTGAACAATATCCGCGTAAAAGCCATCTTTCGCGGTTACAAAGGACTGATGGACGGTGAGATACAAGAATTCACCACACAAGATGTAAGCGGAATCATCCACCGCGGAGGAACTATTCTACGTTCCGCTCGCAGCGAAGAATTTAAGACCATAGAAGGTCGCCGTCGCGCATACGAGACAATGCAACGCGAACAAATAGACGCCTTGGTGGTCATCGGTGGCGATGGTACATTCACAGGGGCACGGGCTTTGGCACACGAATTTGATGTACCAACAATCGGCATCCCCGCCACCATAGACAACGACCTATGGGGAACCGATGCAACCATAGGTTTTGACACCGCCCTCAACACCGTCATGGAGTGTGTAGATAAGTTGCGCGACACCGGGACCAGTCATGAGCGACTGTTTCTGGTAGAAGTGATGGGTCGCGATGCGGGCTTCCTCACCCTGAATGCTGCTATAGCAGCCGGAGCCGAAGCCGCCATCATACCGGAACGCCAAGCCGTAGCCGAACAAATAGACGCTGCCATCAATCAGGGACAACGCAAACACAAAAATTCCAGTATTGTGCTGGTTCAAGAGCATGCCATCGAAGGAGGCGCCATGGCAATAGCCAAACAGATAGAGGAGACACATCCCGAGTTCAGTCCGCGCGTTTCTATCTTAGGTCATCTGCAACGTGGTGGCAGCCCTTCGGGGTTTGACCGCATCCTGGCATCCCGCATGGGTTGTGCTGCCGTAACGGCATTGATAGAAGACCAACGCAATGTGATGGTGGGACTGCAAAACGGTGAAATCGTGTACGTGCCGCTCATCAAAGCCATCAAGCAGAAAAAAGACGTCAAAGAAGACAAGTGGCAGGCCCTACAGGTACTGTCCATCTAAGGCATGGAGGAGAAACAAAACATAGGATTGTTGTTTGACCGCATAGCGGGTTCGTACGATCGGCTCAACCACTTGCTATCGCTCAATATCGACCGTCGGTGGCGTCGCAAAGCCGTTCGCGGCATGGATGTGCATCATCACATACTGGATGTGGCAATCGGTACGGCCGACCTCAGTATTGAACTCTTGCGGCAAGGAAAGACACAGCACATAACCGGCATTGACCTCAGCGAAGAGATGATGGAGAGAGGAAAAGAAAAAGTGAGAGAGGGAGTGGATTTTGTGTTAGGTAGTGCGCTGGATATGCCGTTTGAGAATGAACAGTTTGACGCTGTGACTTGTGCCTACGGAGTAAGGAATTTCTCCGATTTAGATCAAGGTCTAAGAGAAATGTACCGTGTGATGAAAGTCGGTGGTGAACTGATGATACTGGAGTTTTCCTATCCGTCTCAACGGTTGATTGCTTGGGGGTACGACCTCTATTTCTCGCATATACTGCCCAAAATAGGACGAGCCATCAGCCACGACCCTACTGCCTACACCTATCTCAATCGCTCCGTCAAACATTTTATCTGGGGGGAAGAGATGTGCGAGCACCTACGTTCAGCAGGTTTTGCGGCGGTCAGTTGCCACCCCTTGACATTCGGAATAACCACTATATATCGTGCACACAAATATGAAATGGCTTAAAATCATACGTCCCCAAACTCTGTTCGCCTCGTTATGTCCGGTGGTGACAGCCTTGCTGGTAGTTCATCAGCAGGGATTGGATATTCATATTCCTGTGGGCATCGCTACTATCTTGTGCGCTTTGGCACTACAGATACTGAGCAATCTCATCAACGACTACTACGATTTCCTCCGTGGTACAGACCGCAAGGGGCGTGTGGGATTCAGTCGCGCCTTGGCAGAAGGCATTGTCACTCAACAGCAGATGCGGAATGCCTGTTTTATCACGTTAGCAATAGCCCTGCTACTGGGGCTGTATTTGGTCGTGATGGGTGGATGGGTGATAGCACTGATTGGCGTGAGTGCTATTCTGTTTGCCTGGCTCTACACCGCCACCAACCACTCACTCAGTTATTTGGGGATAGCCGACATATTTGTCTTTCTCTACTACGGCATCGTAGCCGGATGGGGAACAGGCTACCTACAACTATCAGCCCATCCGTCGGACGTTCAGTTGGGAGCAATCACAGCACCTCTATTGTATGCCACGGCCGTCAATGGACTGATTTCGATGTGCGTTCTCATCATCAACAACCTGCGTGATATAGAGTCCGACCGAGAAGCCGGCAAACGCACGTTTCCCGTTCGTTTCGGCAAACGTGCCGGTGAGATAGGCATGGCTGTGATAGTGGCATGTATGCCCTTAGCAGCATGGATGGCCTTTCGCAGTTGGATTCCGACACTCGTCATTGTGCCGGCACTGGCTCTATTGATGGCTGTTTTTAGGGCTGAGGGTAAGCAGTACAACCTCTGCCTGCTCGGTGCGGGATTGGTCAATGTGTGCTATACGATATTGGTGATTGGTGATTTGTGATTGGTGATTTGTAATTTGTGATTTGTGATTGGTGATTTGTGATTTGTGATTGGTGATTTGATATATGAAGATACAATTTTTAGGCGCGGCGCGCGAGGTGACAGGCAGTAAGCACCTGATTACCGTACATTCTGACAAAGGAGTCATCACCCCGAAAGGAGTACGCAAGCACGATATTCGGATTCTGCTGGACTGTGGCATGTATCAAGGCAAGGGCATGGAAACTGACCTTGCCAATCGCGAGTTAGGGTTTGAGGCACGGGACATCGACTATGTCATCCTCAGTCATGCTCATATCGACCACTCAGGACTGATCCCATATATCTATCGAAAAGGCTTTCGTGGCAATGTAATTTGCACACCGGCTACACGCGATTTGTGTGCCATCATGCTGCAAGACACTGCCTATATTCAGGCACAAGATGTGCGCTGGTACAACAAAAAAATGGACCGTCTGCACCAACCAAAGATAGAACCCCTCTACGATATCAATCAGGCTGAACAAGCCATGCACCTATTCATTACCATCGACTATGATCGTCCCTACCGCCTATGCGATGAGGTGGAACTCCTACTCACCAACTCGGGGCATATGTTGGGTTCAGCGGTTGTCAATCTGCGTATTGACGAGAATGGTGAAACCAAACGCATCGCCTACACCGGTGACCTGGGACGCAAACAAAGCCATATTCTCTGTTCCCCACAGCCTTTCCCACAGTGTGACTACTTGATTTGCGAGAGCACTTACGGCAATCGGCTACACGATGACAATTTGGTTAGCGAGGAAGAACTGTGTGGCATAGTGGAGGACACCTGTGTGTATAAAAAAGGCAAACTCCTCATTCCGAGTTTCTCGGTTGGTAGAACACAAGAAATCGTTTATGTCCTCAATAAGCTCTACAACGATGGACGATTGCCTAAAATCAAGGTGTATGTAGATTCACCCCTATCGGTCAACGCTACGCACATTTTCCGCATGTACACCGAAGCGCTCAACGAGGACGTACAAGATACAATGCGGTTTGATGACGACCCATTTGGATTCAATACACTGCGCTACATAACAGACATCAACCAAAGCAAAGCTCTCAACAACAGCGACGAACCCTGTATCATCATTTCCGCTTCGGGCATGTTGGAGGCAGGACGTATCAAGCACCACGTGGCCAATCATATATCCGATCCCAACTGCACCATCCTCATCGTGGGCTACTGCACACCGCAATCGCTGGGTGCACGCATACAAGAACCCAAACGCCAATGGGTAAGTATATTTGGCTATGACCATAAAATCAAGGCACAAATCACCAAACTGGAAGGTTTTTCGGGGCATGGCGATTACCGTGAAATGATTGATTATATCTCCGGTTGTCAGCAAGTGGAAGGTATCCGTCGCGTCTTTTTGGTTCACGGCGAAGAGTCCTCGCAGGATGAATACAAGGACCATCTCTATGAAGCCGGATTCCGTGGTATAGAAATTCCCCAAAAAGGAGAAGAAGTGGTTTTGTAAAAAACGTAAATACACAGATTAACTATTACAGACATTATATACTATGGCACAAACATTTCAAGCGTCCCGTATTTCGGGGAACGGAAACGCCATTTTTCCGGACAAACTCATAGTAGATGACAACAAAGTGACCTATTACAAGGCTCACCTGATTGGTCATGAAGAGACCAATATCATGCGCTCCAACATTGGTAGTGTATCGCTCAAATCGGGTGTGTTGTTTGCCGACATTATCATCGAAACCAATGGTGGACAAATCACAGTAATTAATGGTTTTAACAAATCAGATGCAAAACAAATAATACGTTTATTATCATGAAAAAACTTGTATCAATAGCATTATGTATGCTGACACTTACGGCATGCGCCGATGAAAAGAAAGTGATTACCCTCGAGGCGCTGCCTCAGGCTGCTCTGAACATTCTAACACAACACATTCAGAAAGAAAATGTGCTGCTGGTGACCCAAGAAGGCAATGGTCGTTGGGCTGAGTATGAAGTTCGTATGAACGATCAATCGGATTGGGAGTTTGATGGTCAAGGCTCACTGGAGAAAGTGGAGATACGTAGTGGTGTGCCGGCAGATTTGATTCCTGCGGCTATTCTTAGCCAAGTACGCGCCTCCTACCCTAACGCTATCGTTATTGAATACAATATCGACCGGCACGACCAAGAAGTAAAACTGAACAATGGTATTGAACTCACGTTCAGTCTCGCAGGCAAACTACTAAAAACAGAAGTGGACTAATATGAAAAAAGCATCACTTATCCCCACTGCCCTGCTTGCTATGCAGGCCAATGCCAAAACGCTCGTTGCCTATTTTTCGGCAACAGGCATCACCAAAGCCGCAGCACAAGATGTAGCCCGCGTAGGCGGATTTGATCTGTGGGAGATAGAGGCATATGAACCCTACACAGCTGCTGACTTAGATTGGCGCAACCAACAGTCACGTTCATCCATCGAAATGAACGATCCCGAAGAGCGGCCAACAATACGTATCTGTACCGACTTGCGTCCGTACGACACAATTTATTTGGGATTTCCTATATGGTGGGGCATTTGCCCGCGCATCATCCAATCATGGGTGGAAAACAACTTGTTGGATGGCAAAACATTGATTCCATTTGCAACCTCAGGCAGCAGTACGATAGACAAGGTTGTTCAGTTTTTGCGCGAAACCTACCCCCAGTATCGTTGGCAGGATGGCAAACTGCTGAACGAATACACCGACCAAACGCTGACCGATTGGATAAATTCTGCACACTAACACCTTTGCAGCATGTTATTAACGATACTGGCTATTCTATTTCTCTTGCTGACAGGCAACATTTCGACTATGAAACCAATCCACCCGGTCACCATCTATCGTCCCGAGTTTACGAACATTGATTTGGAGTGCAACACACGCCCTGCTCCCGACCAAAAGGACATCGTTTTTTGTGGCGCGGCTGCTTTTACACGCATCTATGGATGGGAAACATTCAGCCACGATTTAGTGGCAGGTAGCCATGTCTCTCATGGTGTATATTACTCCGGCTACGACTGCAAAGAGACAGACACCCAAGTGGGCAACACCGGCACTTTTGTATGGTATGACGGCAAATGGAAAATCCTATTGGGCGATGCGGAAGATGAGAAACGCAAGGCTGCCGAACATGGAGGAATGGCTTTTTCTGAAGAGATGATTATTCACAATCACCAGTACTTCCACAACCAATTGACGGAACGCTATCGCGACAAAGAAGGTGCCTATCGCGTCATAGCAGACATGGAGGGTGAACTGGTAATCGCAGAAACAGACAGCCTAACCTTCGGGGAGTTTGTAGAACAACTATTGAACCTATCCATTCGTGAGGCACTATTTATAGATATGGGCAGCGTTCGGTATTCGTTTGTGCGCAGAAATGGTGTATTGCAAGAGCTGTATCCCGAAGCCAAAGGTTTCAAGTACGCAACCAATTGGATTGTTTTTTACAAAAAACAGGAATAAACATTGGGGATTTGTGAGGAATTGAGTTTTTTTTGAAAAAAAACGCAGAAATATTTTGTCAGTTTAAAAAAAAGCAGTACCTTTGCACCCGCTTTTGAAAAGCAGTGCCTAATCGTATATCGGTAGTACATCAGATTTTGGTTCTGAGGGGCGAGGTTCGACTCCTCGTTAGGCAACAAAGCCCGTCCGGGCTTTTTTAATCTCCTCGCGCCAGCGCGCGCGACAAGTATATGGAGATGATGTGATGATAAGTAGGGCGCATCACAAAACCATAGATATTCCGCCCGAAAAAGTAACAAAACAAACAAAACACAATGAAAACATTTGAATTAGCAGGTACTCTCCGTAACGAGTACGGCAAGAAAGCCACCAAGGCTATGCGTAAGCAAAACCTCATTCCATGCAACTTGTACGGCATGGGGGAAAACATCACTTTCACGGTTAATACCGAGGATGTTCGCAAACTTATCTACACTCCTGACACGCAAGTAGTAGCTCTGACCATCGGTGATGTTAAGAAGATGGCTGTTGTAAAAGAGATGCAATTCCACGCAGTAGAGGAGATTTGCCTGCATATCGACTTTTTGGAGGTTTGTGAGCAAAAGCCTGTTACCGTCGAGATTCCTGTACAACTGACCGGTCACGCAGAAGGTGTAAAAGCCGGTGGTAAGTTGAGCCTAGAAATGCGCAAGCTGAAAGTGAACGGTATCTACACCAATATCCCTGACCGCATCGTGGTTGACGTTACCACTTTAGGGCTTGGCAAGAAGATTGCTGTAGGTGACCTGAATATGGAAGGTTTGAAATTCATGAACGTAAAAGATGCATGCATCGCCCAAGTGAAGGCAACTCGCGCAAGTGCTGCTGCTGAAGAAAGTGCTGAATAAAAATGGCTAAATACCTAATTGTTGGGCTCGGAAACATCGGTGACGAGTACACCAACACCCGACATAACATAGGTTTCAAGATGTTGGACGCTTTTGCCGAGGCGTCCAACATTGCTTTTGAGGATAAACGCTACGGCTTTGTAGGCAAAGGTCGTATCAAGAATGCTGAACTTGTGCTACTTAAACCATCCACATTCATGAACCTAAGCGGCAACGCCGTTCGATACTGGATGCAGCAGGAGAACATTCCCTTGGAGAACCTATTGGTGCTGGTGGATGACTTGAACCTACCCTTTGGCACTATCCGCATTCGCAAACAAGGGAGCAATGGAGGGCATAATGGTCTGGGGCATATTCAGCAAGTGTTGTGCAGCGAAAACTACGCGCGTGTACGCTTCGGTATAGGGAATGAGTACACACGCGGTACACAAATCAACTTCGTACTGGGACAATGGACAGAGCAGGAGAGCCAACTCCTACCCGACCGGATGGAAATAATCAAGCAGATCATCCCATCGTTTTGTCTGCAAGGGATAGAAAAAACAATGAATTTGTTTAACGGGAAATAGTTTGTCAATCATCCGCGATGAGAAAGATTTGGAATCATCCGTGCACGGTGGCAGCATGCAACCTAATGCTCATGATGGGAATTTACACCATCATGCGGTTGTTCTTCTATCTCATCAACATGGATATGTTTCCCAATGTCAGTGGAGCACACCTATTGGAGATGTGCTTAGGCGGAATGCGATTTGACCTCACAGCCATTCTATACTTGAGTTCCGTCTATTTGCTCCTAACCTTGCTGCCTCTGCCCTATCATTGGCGTGCCAATCCAACCTACCAAACAATCACGCTGTGGTTGTATTGGATACCCAATATCATCGGGATGTTTTGCAATGCGTGTGACACCGTCTATGCCCGTTTTTCCGACAAGCGAACCACTATCACCTTCTTCTCCGAATTTAACAACGACAACAACCTATTCACCATCTTCATGGATTCTGTAGTAGAGTATTGGTATGTGGCGCTATTTTGGATAATAGCGGTTGTCGCGCTCATTTTGCTGACACGCAAACCACAAGTGGAAAACTATGCCCCAACAGCCATCTACTACCCTGTGGAAACAGTCATACTGTGTCTGAGTATATACATGGTCGTGATAGGCATTCGCGGGGGATTTGGAGCCTATACACGTCCTATCACCCTGAGCAACGCCATGCAGTATGCCAATACTCCACGCGAGACCATACTCATACTGAACACGCCATTTGCCATAATGCGTAGTACGGAGGGGCAAGTCTATCAGCGGGCGAATTACTACGACGAACCAACCCTCAGCCAGATCATGACCCCGATACACCACAACGCATCAGCAGTGCCGGAACGAACCACAAATACTGCTACGAATGTGGTGGTGCTGATATTGGAATCGTTTTCTAAGGAGTATTTTGGTTTTTACAACCATCATTTGGATGACGGGAACTATCAAGGTTTCACCCCATTTTTGGACTCACTGCTTTGCCACAGCACTACCTATAAACACTCGTATGCAAGTGGCAGAAAAAGCATCGATGCCATGCCATCTATTTTGTCATCCATTCCGATGCTGATCGAACCTTATATTGTATCGCCCTATAGCACCAATGCTGTATCTTCGATAGCTGCATGCCTCAAACAAAAAGGGTACAACACAGCCTTTTTTCACGGCGCGCCCAATGGATCAATGGGATTTCAAGCCTATGCGCGCAGTGCAGGATTTGACCGCTACTATGGGATGAATGAGTACCAAAGTCAAACACATGACACCCAATCGTTTGATGGTACTTGGGCTATTTGGGACGAAGAGTTCTTGCAGTATTATGCACAGACCATGTCAGCAATGCCAGAGCCGTTTATGACCGCTATCTTTACTGCCAGCAGTCATCACCCGTTTAGAGTTCCTGCCATATACAACGATACTTTCCCTCAGGGGAACCAACCTATCCATTCGTGTATCGGGTATAGCGACCACGCGCTGCGGAAGTTTTTTGAATACGCACAGACACAGTCATGGTACGACCATACTCTGTTTGTTATTACTGCTGACCACACCAATCAACTCTCGCACTCGGTTTACAATACAGCTAAGGGAGTGTACGAAGTGCCCATCGCTTTCTACCAACCGCAACAAGATGGGTGGTACGACACAACCAGTGTCGTTTCGCAGACAGACATCATGCCATCCGTATTGGAGTTCGTGCAGTATAATCAGCCCTACTTTGCATTTGGAGAGAACTGCCTAACCAAGCCCAAAAGCCATCCTTACGCTATCTGCTACAACAACCCCGTCTATCAAATCTTGTCGGACTCGTTGCTTGTTCAGTGGGATGGAACTATGATTACAGGAGTTTATAATCATCAGATAGATCCTCTGCTGCAACACAACATAGCCCACTTGCCATCCAAAGAAACGGAAAGCATGGTCACGTATTTGCAGGCATACATACAACAATACGTCAATCGAATGATTGACAATAGATTAACCATCGAAAACGAAGCAGTTCATGTCGGTACGAGTAGATAAATACCTATTTGCCATGCGGATTTACAAGACCCGCAGTATTGCTACTGACGCCTGCAAAAAAGGGCGGGTTACAATGAACGGCACAGAACTCAAACCCAGTAGGACGTTTGAGATTGGTAATAAATTTTCCGTCCGCAAGGGGCCTATCACCTACACGTACGAGGTGTTGCGTTTGAGCGAGAACCGATTAGGAGCCAAGTTAGTTCCCGATTACCTGCGCGACATCACTGCCAAGGATCAGTTGGAACTACTGGAGTTGGCACGATTGGCAGGACAAAACGGGCGTGACCGCGGCGCAGGACGTCCAACCAAAAAAGACAGACGCGAAATCGAACAATTTATCAGTGATGATTATTATTTAGACAATCTAGATGATTTAGATGATCTAGATAATCTAGAAGATATAGAAAATCTAGATAACTAATACCCCCCCCAAAAAAAAATGAAAAGCAAAAAAGAAAACATAGCCGAATATATCCTATATCTCTGGCAATTAGAGGATTACTTACGTGCCTTCCCTGAAAAAGCGGCTGAAAGCCAAGAACTGATGGACTTGCTCATGATGATGCACGAAGAAGGCATCGCAGAGGAGGGGCATTTGGATTTAGCCAAGATAGCCCTCTCTGAAATGGAAGATTTGCACGAGGAATTGCTGGAAACAGAAGCTCCTTACAAGGCTGCTATCATCCATATAGAACCGCAATTGAATATACTGAAATCCAAGACGGATTGTCCCACAATGTCTGACATAGAGGCATGCCTTACCCTACTCTACCAGACAATGATGCTACGCCTGCAACAAATCGAAATCAGCGAGGAAACCAATATCGTCATACACGATGCAACACAACTATTGCGTTTTCTGAGCAAGACCTATTACGACAGGAACATTGAGGAGTAATATCCTGTTTATCGTGACAGGATATTTCGCAAACCGACTAAGCGGTCTGCACGGCTACCAAACGGTCGGAAATACACATAGACAGTATAACAATTTTCTGTCTCGTGGTGAGACCCTTCTATCGTTTGAAGGGTTATTTTTTGTTGAGTAGCCGTAGGCACATGCCAATACTGATAGTCGTACGCTCCTTGTTTGAGAAGTGCATTGAGGTAGTAGCAATGCCGTTCGTTGTCGTAGAGCATACGATTTTGCAACGCGAGTCGATTGCCAAACACATCTCCACCTATATAGATAGCACCATCTCGAATGGGTTCTGCCATCGGTAAGAACCAATGAACCCACATGTATTCCGCCTCGGTATCATCAAAATCGGTTCGTTCTGCATTGATGAGCAGTTGTCCATCCGTATCATACTCATGGATATACAAAGAACTTGTACGCACATCATCCGCCAGCAGAAAAGCATGGTAATCATTGCGGTCAAAGCGAATACGGTCAACATTGTATCCCGCATAATAAGTGGAATAGATGTCCAGATGTCGATACTCATTTCCTCCCTCGAAGATAAGTGCTCCATGATTATGCCATCGAAGGCAATTAGCCTCTATATAGGAAGGTTTAGGCGCAAAAACCTGATTGTCAATACGATCGTTTTGACGAACAACAACAAAATAGTCACCTGCCATATTAGCTGACGACTGACGAGAGGCGAGAGACGACTGACGTGAGACAGAAAGATCCAATTGCTGATAACGGCCATTGATTTCCTGTATCGTGTGACTGGTAACAGAACCTACTATATCCACTTGGGGTTCAACAACCGCAAAGACAACCGTTGCTACCACATTATCCGGATTCCCGTCTTCGTAAATACGCACGGCATATAGTCCGCTGGCGGTAAGATGCATATCTTCTGATGGCAACGTAAAGCGATAATGTGTGTAGTTTCGTTGTGTATTCAATGAATGTTCATAATCGACAATATCCGCTGTAGTAAAGCCGGACACGTACTCTTGACTGGTTAAATCGCTCTCACAATAATCTGCATTCAAGTGGTGGAGACGATAGGTGTACTGATGGACATCGTGGCTCATCTCGTCAAAACTGATCTCAAGCACATGCTCATTGGCATCGCCCTGCTCGGTGATGACACCGGATGAGGGAAGAACAAGGTAAGGCCGATAGGGCATATTTTCAAGCGGAGGTTCATCGGGCACGGGGGAGGCATAATGCACACGCAGCGTTTTGATAGATGGAGTGAATGTTTGCGTAACATATTGCGCCCAAAGGGGAGCAATTGCAAACAGAGAAAACAATATAAGCAACATTTTTTTCATTTGCACATGCAAAGGTAAGGTTTTTTGTCGAATTATGCAAAAAAATTTGGTGCTATCAAAAAAATATCGTACCTTTGCACCCGCTTT
This sequence comes from Candidatus Colicola coprequi, assembly GCA_018065765.1. Lineage (GTDB taxonomy): Bacteria > Bacteroidota > Bacteroidia > Bacteroidales > Paludibacteraceae > Colicola > Colicola coprequi. The sequence goes on along the minus strand of JAGHSR010000104.1, from coordinate 2,397 downwards.
TCGTAAGAAGAGCTGCAGCGTTGGCCACTTTGGCTCAGTTGGTAGAGCAACGCATTCGTAATGCGTAGGTCCGCGGTTCGAGTCCGCGAAGTGGCTCAAGAAATAGCGACTCGAGAGAGTTGCTATTTTTTTGGAAGCATACAATGCAACATTCGCTTTGCATCAGATTAATACAAATGATAACAAAAACATCTATAAGATATGGCAGCAACACAAGAAGAAACTTTCAAAAAGATGGTCGCTCACTGCAAGGAGTACGGTTTTGTTTTCCCGTCCAGTGAAATCTACGACGGACTGGGTGCCGTGTATGACTACGGTCAAAATGGTGTAGAACTAAAGAACAATATCAAGCGTTACTGGTGGGACTCAATGACGCTGCTGCACGAAAACATCGTCGGAATAGATGCTTCTATTTTTATGCACCCTACTGTATGGAAAGCATCGGGGCATGTGGACGCATTCAATGACCCTCTGATCGACAATCGCGACAGCAAAAAACGCTATCGTGCTGATGTCCTGATAGAAGACCAGTTGGGTAAGATAGAAGAAAAAATAGAGAAAGAAGTAGAGAAAGCCCGTAAACGTTTTGGCGAGAGTTTCGATGAAGCCATGTTTCGTCAAACCAATGCACGCGTTTTGGAACATCAGGAGAAATGGAACGCGCTGCACGAACGTTATAGCCAAGCCATGAACGCTATGGATCTAAATGAATTGAAACAGATCATATTGGATGAAGGCATCGTATGCCCTATTTCCGGTACGCGCAACTGGACTGATGTTCGGCAATTCAATCTAATGTTCTCCACCGAAATGGGTTCTACAGCGGATGGAGCACAGAAGATTTATCTCCGTCCTGAGACGGCACAAGGTATTTTTGTTAACTACCTGAACGTGCAAAAGACCGGACGAATGAAGATTCCATTTGGCATTGCCCAGATTGGTAAAGCCTTCCGAAACGAGATAGTAGCACGTCAGTTTGTGTTCCGCATGCGCGAGTTTGAGCAAATGGAGATGCAGTTCTTCGTCAAACCCGGCACCGAGATGGAGTGGTTCCGCTACTGGAAAGAGATGCGACTTAAATGGCACAAAGCACTGGGACTGGGCGATGAGAAATATCGCTACCACGACCATGAGAAACTGGCTCACTACGCCAACGCTGCCACGGATATTGAGTTTCTCATGCCATTCGGATTCAAAGAAGTGGAAGGTGTTCACTCACGCACCAATTTTGACTTGAGTCAACATGCTCAATATTCCGGCAAGAAGATTGAGTACTTCGATCCCGAACTCAACGAGAGTTACACTCCGTACGTTATTGAGACCTCTATCGGTGTGGACCGCATGTTCCTGAGTATTATGTGTTCAGCATACAACGAAGAGCAGTTGGAAGGCGGTGACAGCCGTGTTGTCCTCAGTTTGCCGGCTGTATTAGCTCCAATCAAGGCATGTGTTATGCCGTTGGTTAAGAAAGATGGTCTGCCAGAGAAGGCAAGAGAAGTGATGGAGTTGCTCAAATACGACTTTAAGACCAGCTATGACGAGAAGGACTCTATCGGCAAACGCTATCGCCGTCAAGATGCCATTGGCACCCCATTCTGTATCACGATTGACCACGACACATTGACTGACAACTGCGTCACACTGCGTTACCGCGACACCATGAAGCAGGATCGCATTGCTATCAGCGAACTGCACAGCATTATCAAGGATGCCGTGGATATGAAAAATTTGTTCAAAAAGATAATGGGATAATCCCCATTGCACAATGCACGGTTCACTCAAGGGACGCAATGCACCCCTATTTCACCGCTTGGTTGTACGACACACACCACGATGCGAGGCCACAAGTCTCGCATCGTGGTTTACGGGCAGTGCATACATATCTGCCATGCAGTAAGAGCCAATGGTGAGCCTTGGGAATGAGGTGTTTTGGGATATAACGTACCAGTGTATTTTCGGTCTGCCTGGGTGATCGGCTGTCATGAGTCAATCCCAATCGCTCGGAGATGCGGAAGATATGCGTATCCACCGCCATAGTAGGTTGTTGCCAAATGACAGCACATATCACGTTGGCTGTTTTGCGTCCCACACCGGGAAGCGTTTGCAAATCATCGATGTTATCAGGAACTTGTCCACCATACACATCCACCAACCGTTGAGCAGTCCGTACAAGATGTTCCGCTTTGGCGTTGGGGTAACTGACGGAATGGATATAGGACAATATATCTGTTGGGGTAGCTTGTGCCATGGCGGCAGCAGTCGGGTAAGCGGCAAAAAGTGATGGTGTCACAGAGTTGACACGACGATCGGTACACTGAGCCGAAAGCATGACTGCTACAAGCAACTCAAATGGATTGCTGTAATGTAGTTCACTCTCAGCCACAGGCATATTGATAG
>JAGHSR010000129.1 GCA_018065765.1 Candidatus Colicola coprequi | reverse complement strand
GTCCGACACCTTTTTTGATGAACTCAGCATACCGGCTCCAGATGTTAACCTCGGGTGCGGTGGAGGAACTCAAGCTGAGCAGACTGCCCACATCATGGTGGAGTTTGAAAAAGACCTCATTGCTCATCCGACAGATTTGGTGCTGGTCGTGGGTGATGTGACCTCGACCATGGCTTGCTCTATCGTTGCCAAGAAACTCAATACACGCGTGGCACATGTAGAAGCTGGTATACGCAGTTGGGATTTAACTATGCCGGAAGAAATCAATCGTATTGTAACCGATAGCCTTGCAGACATATATTTCACAACATCTGAAGTAGCAAACACAAACCTACGCCGTTTTGGAGCAAATGAGAAGCAAATATGTTTTGTGGGTAATGTAATGATTGATACGCTTCTGCGCAACATATCTCGTTTTCGCAAGACGGCTATCTTTGATGACCTTCAACTGCAAGAACATCGTTATATCGTAATGACTCTCCACCGTCCCGCTAATGTAGATGAAGCGGAAAAACTACGTTACCTCATTAACGAAATATGTTCGAATGTTCATTCCGAACCTGTTATATTCCCAATCCACCCACGTACAGCGAAGATTTTTGCGGAATTAGGCATTAACTTTGATAATCTGCATATTATCGAACCTCAAGGTTATCTTGAGTTTAACTATCTCGTTCAGCACTCACGTGCCGTAATTACGGATAGTGGTGGTATAACGGAGGAAACAACCGTAATGGGAATACCCTGTATCACGCTTCGTGACAATACCGAACGCCCTGAAACATGTACTATTGGTACTAATGAATTGATAGGTACTGACCCACACCAGATAGCTCCCACGATGGCTAAATTATATGCCGGTGAGTGGAAAAAAGGTAATGTTCCTCCTCTTTGGGACGGTCATGCTGCCGAACGAATAGTGGATATTTTGTGTAAATTATAGAATATTCAATACACATGCGGACAAGAATAGGATGGATAGGATTGTTGATTTTCTTGATAGTAGCAGGATGCAGACGGGGAGGGAACGACCCTAACTTGCCGGACCAGGGAACTATCGTAGCACGTGTGACTGCCTATAACGAAGCTAAACTGAGTGGCGATATTGGGCGTAAGATGCGCGTGATATTTGATAACACCAGTCATAGTAGCGGACGAATAAGTGAAGGGAACACAGCTATGATGACTATACAAGGCTTACCCGATGGATGGATAACGAATGTCACTATATGGATGCGCTCGAACAAAAATTCGGGAGCAGGCAGTATCAGTGTTATTATGGGGGATACCGTGCTGATGAGTCTGAGTGGCACATACGCTGATTGGGTAGGGAGTTATTCTGACACAAACAAACCGATATCAACCCATCGTCAAGCATGGTCATGTCAAGGAGAAGATATCGTGCTAACCATTGTGGGAGAGGTTAATTCGCTCTATTTGGATAGGATGGAAATTACGTATTCCGATAAGCAACCTATTTTCCCTCCAGAAGAACAAGATACCACATTCATTACGATGGTGCAAGATACCTCATGGGTCAGTGGCGAATATGCTATGGTGTGCAAACTCAATACTCAATACATGGCCATGAAAGGTGGATGGGTTGACGGCAAATATATGTTGATGGATAGTATAGATGCTACGGAAAATGAAGCCGGTATGGTGCAATGGAAAGCTAAGAAATGGCCTGAAGATATGCGTTACCAAATAGATTTTGATGAGGATAGTGTGACAATTTATTTAGCATGCTACAACGAGTATATAGGGCATAGGACTAAGAACGCATCTCCAAGAATCAGTCGCTGGGCATGGGATAGAGCTGCAGATGGAAGTATATTCATACACCATGGGATGAATTGGCATGATGGAGGGAGTGCACAATTTCAATACTGGCTGGCTTATAGTTTTTATCTATGGCCGGAAGACGATGACATAGTAGCCAAATATACACAGATACAATGGAATGAGAATAATACGTATTGGAAACTGCTGAAGGAGGATGAATGTGTCAGTGGTCAGTAGTCAGACTCTATTAAGGGGAAAAAGAGAAGAAAATACATTTTTTTTGAAAAAAATTTGTGCATGTCACAGATTGTTCGTACCTTTGCACGCTTTTTCGGTGTTTGTGGATTTCCGCAGGACGAATGAAGCGTTATTTAAATTATTAACTCGTCAAGTTGGGCAGTGCGGTTATGCCGGTAAATGAAGTCTGTCGACTTGGCCTAAAAACTAACTAAAAGTAATGGATACATTATCTTACAAGACTGTATCAGCTAACAAGGCCACCGTTCAAAAAGAGTGGGTCGTTGTTGATGCAGAAGGTCAAATTCTTGGCCGTATGTGCTCCAAAGTAGCCAAGCTGCTTCGTGGCAAGTACAAACCCAGCTTCACTCCTAACGTGGACTGCGGTGACAACGTAATTATCATCAATGCAGACAAAGTGCAACTGACCGGAAACAAGTGGGAAGGTCGCGTTTATAGCCGTTACACCGGCTATCCAGGCGGACACCGTGAGATGTCTCCAGCTGACTTGATGGCAAAGGGCTCTGATCGCCTGCTCCGCAAGGTGGTAAAAGGTATGCTCCCCAAGACTCGTCTCGGCAGTCAACTCATCAATAACCTCCATGTATTCGGAGGTGCTGAACACAATATGCAAGCTCAGCAACCTAAAGTAATCGATATCAACACCCTTAAATAATATTGAAGTAGTATGGAAACAATTATTGCATTAGGTCGTCGTAAAGCTGCTGTGGCACGCGTTTACGTTAATGAAGGTGCTGGTAACATCACGATTAATAATCGTCCAATCGAGGTTTATTTCCCAAGTTCCATCCTTCAATTCATCGTTAAGCAACCTCTCACTAAGCTGGGTGTTGCTGAGAAGTATGACATCAAAGTCAACTTAGATGGTGGTGGCTATAAGGGACAAGCTGAGGCACTGCGTCTCGCTATCGCTCGCGCTTTAGTCAAAATCAATCCAGAAGATAAGGCTGCGCTGAAAGCCGAAGGCTTCATGACTCGCGATGCTCGTGAGGTAGAGCGTAAGAAACCCGGTCAACCCAAAGCTCGTAAACACTTCCAATTCAGTAAACGTTAATTACTTATCAATTCTTCAGGATGAAACCATAGCAGCATAACACATGTATCGTGGTTTCCTACCGGATGAATGCAAAAAAAACAAAAATCAAATGAGAACTAATTTCGATCAATTACTCGAGGCAGGTTGCCATTTTGGCCACCTCAAACGTAAATGGAATCCCGCTATGGCTCCTTATATATATATGGAGCGCAATGGCATTCACATCATTGACCTCAACAAGACAGCAGCCAAGATAGACGAGGCAGCTGAGGCGCTGAAGAACATCGCACGCAGCGGACGCAAAATCCTGTTTGTTGGCACCAAAAAGCAAGCTCAGGATGTGATAGCAGCTAAAGCAAAAGAAGTGGCTATGCCTTATATTACCGAGCGTTGGGCAGGTGGTATGCTGACTAACTTCCCCACCATCCGTAAGGCTGTCAAGAAAATGTCCACCATCGACAAAATGATGACTGATGGTACATTTGACAATATCTCCAAGCGTGAGAAACTCCAAATCACTCGTCAACGTGAGAAACTGGAGAAAAACCTCGGTTCAATCGTAGATTTGAATCGTCTGCCAAGTGCTGTTTTTGTAGTAGATGTTATGAAAGAGCACATTGCAGTAGCTGAGGCTAACCGTTTGGGTATTCCAGTATTCGGTATAGTAGATACCAATAGCAATCCTCAAAACATTGATTTCGTTATTCCCGCAAACGATGACGCTACCAAGTCCATTGATGTGATTGTAAGTGCTGTTTGTGAGGCAATCAAGGAAGGTCAAGAGGAACATAAGGTAGAAAAGGCTGACGCAGAAGCTGCACAGGCTCAAGAGGGTGAGGATACCCAAGAGGCTCCGCAACCTAAAGAGCGCCGCACTCGCGTTCGCAAAGCTACCAAAGCAGAAGAAGCTCCTGCTGCAGAAGCTCCCGCAGAAGAGGCTAAAGCTGAATAATATAATCGTCTAATCATATAAATATACAATCATTATGGCTGTAACATTAGCAGATATTAAGAAACTGCGCGACATGACCGGCGCAGGTATGATGGACGTGAAAAAAGCACTTGAGGAAGCTAACGGCGACTTTGAGGTAGCGAAGGATCTTCTCCGTAAACGTGGACAAGCTATCGCAGCTAAGCGCAGCGACCGCGAAGCAAGCGAAGGTTGCGTTTTGGCAAAAGCTGAAAACGGTTTCGGTTGCATCGTGGGTGTGAAATGTGAGACGGACTTTGTGGCAAAAAATGCTGATTTCGTAGCAATGGTTAAGAAAATTCTTGACATAGCTATGGCCAACAAGCCTCAAGACTTAGCAGCTCTCAAGGGACTGGATGCAGGCAATGGTCTTACTGTAGAAGCTTTGGTAACAGAGCGTTCGGGTGTCACCGGTGAGAAGATGGAACTGAGTGATTACGCTTTTCTTGCTGCTGCAAAAGTAGATGCTTATAATCACCTTGGCAATAAGTTGTCATCCCTCGTAGCTGCTTCGGCTGCTGACGCTGACCATGACACTGTACATGGTGTTAACATGCAAGTGGCTTCGATGAGCCCAATCGCTTTGGATGCTGACCATGTAGCACAAGAGGTAAAGGACCGCGAACTGTCTGTAGCTATTGACAAGACCAAACAGGACGAAGTCAACAAAGCTATTGAGAACGCTCTGCGCAAAGCCGGACTCAATCCCGCTCACGCTGATAGCGATGATCATATTGAAAGTAACATGGCTAAAGGATGGCTCACTGCTGAACAAGCACAAATAGCACGCGACATCCGCGCTAACGTGCCTGCGGAAGCAGAGGCTAATCTCAATATGAAGAAAATTGAGATGATTGCACAAGGCCGTTTGGGTAAGTTCCTCAAAGAGAGCACTCTGCTTGAGCAACAATATATCCTCAGCGAAAGCAAAGAACTCGTGAAGGATGTGCTCAAGAAAATGAACGTAGAAATCGTAGATTTCAAACGTATTACCCTCAACCAAGAGTAATTCTTAACCGGAATATAACTGAATCCGCGACTCAAATGGGGACGCGGATTCTTTTTTTTAGGAATAAATTTGCACAAATGGATTAAATGGAGTAATTTTGCACAAAAATAAACTAAAATCACTATGGCAGAATCAAAACAACGCCTTTTGGCACTGGATGTATTGCGTGGAATCACCATCGCAGGTATGATAACAGTTAATAACCCGGGTTCGTGGGGACATATATTTGCCCCATTACGTCATGCAGCATGGAATGGTTGCACACCGACCGATTTGGTTTTTCCATTCTTTATGTTCTGCATGGGAGTAGCTATGTATATTTCCTATCGCAAGTATGACTTTCAGCTCACAGCCAAGACAGCATGGCACGCAGTGTATCGTGGTGTGCTGATTATATTGATAGGATGGGCGCTCAGTTGGTTCGGTCATTTGCTTAGGAATCTGGTAGCCGGCGAAACATTTGCCTATGCGGCTTGGACGCATTTTTGGCCTCATCTTCGCTATTTGGGTGTGTTCCCTCGTTTAGGTATTGTTAGCGCTTTAGGCGGTTTGTTGCTATTGACCTTCAAACCCAAACGACTTCCATGGGTAATTCTCACATTGCTGACAGGATATTGCGTGTTGATTTCAGTAACCAATAGTTTTGAGTTGAACGAAGAGAACATCCTTTCACGTGTCGATTTGGCTATATTGGGTGATAATCACATGTATCATGCCGGCGGCAAGCCCTTTGACCCGGAAGGTATCCTCAGTACTATTCCTGCCATAGCACACTGCTTGATAGGTTGTTTGTTTGGCATGTTGCTTTACAACAAAGACGGTCTGAAAGGTGGCTATATCAAGGGACAAGAACCCGACAACTGGACTCGTGTTACGCGTGTGTTCATCTTAGCCTCCTCTTTGCTCCTTGCCGGATTCCTATTGGACTACGCATATCCTATTAACAAACAGATGTGGTCTGCCAGTTACGCTATGGTCACTTGTGGTCTTGCAGGACTGGTGTTGGCTCTGCTGATATGGATTATTGATATTAAACAACACAAGCGTTGGTGTGTGTTCTTTGAGAGTTTTGGTGTGAATCCATTATTCATATTCTGCCTATCCGCTATTTGTGTATATATCATGGCTGCTACTCGTTTTGATGTGGATGGCACAACCTATAGCGTATGGGGTGCATGGTACAACCTATGCATGCAACCACTCTTGGGTGACAACTGGGGAAGTTTGGCTTGTGCACTTAGTTTGGTAGGTGTTCTCTGGCTGATAGCACATCCGCTCTATAAGAAACATATTTACATTAAGATTTAAGTGCGCTACGTAGCTACCATAGGTTTTTTTGATGGCGTGCACTTAGGGCATCGGTTTCTATTGGATAATTTGAAGAAGACAGCTTGTGCCGAAGGCTTAGGTGCAGCTGTTGTAACCTTTACTTCGCATCCCAAACTGACTCTACAAGGTTCTTCGCCTCTCCTTCTGACTACCTATGAAGAGCGGATAGACCGCTTGAAAGCAGTAGGGGTGGATGAAATATTCTGTTTCGATTTTTCCGTTGTGCGCGATATGACGGCGCAGGAGTTTATGACATTGCTGCACGAGAGGTGTGACGTGGATTTGTTATTGATGGGATACGATCATCGGTTCGGCAGTGATGGGATAACAGACCTGCATGACTACCAACGACTGGGGGCAGCCATCGGCATGGGTGTGAGACAAATAGTCTGTGCTGATATAGGCGATGTTTCGTCCACAAAGATACGATGCGCATTGCGAGAGGGAAGGGTGGAGGATGCCAATCGTATGTTGGGATATTCCTACGCTTTGATAGGCAAAGTGGTTCATGGTCGTGGATTAGGAGCTCAATTGGGATTTCCTACCGCCAATATTGATATTCCTGCTGATAAATTGATTCCTCGCTCCGGTGTCTATAAGGCACATGTGGCAGATCACGAAGCTATTCTCAATATAGGTACTAATCCTACTGTAAATGGTGATAGACTCACCATCGAAGTACACTTGATAGATTGTCATATTGATTTGTATGACCAAACAATCTCCGTATCTTTGTTGCATTATTTGCGAGAAGATAAAAAATTTGCCACTTTAGATGAACTAAAGCGGCAAATACAGCAGGATATTATCTCATGAATGGCGGTGGTCCCTGTGGCATCTTACCTTTAGCAGGATTGGCACCGGACTCTATCATTTCTTGAATATGCCCTCCCATACCGGTGGCCTTCATGTCACCCATCTTGTTGAACCGATAAGTGAAAGTCAACATAAAGTAAGTGGGTAGGGTGTTGCATTTCTGGTATTGTATATAGTTTTCTCCTATTGTCTGCACGATGTTTTTCTTGCTATGAAGTAGATCAAATACTTTCAACTCGAGAGTTCCGTTCCCAAACGATTTATCGATACTGGCATTCAAAATCACTTCATTCACATCGTTCAGATTGTATCCATATCGCGCCGTGTAACCGCAGTCAGCGGATATATTCCATGATTTAGGTAAATGAAACATCACATCCCCCGTAAGAGACCAATTGAACACATTGCTGATACTATTGAGACGCAGGGTATTCTGCGTACGTGAGTAGGTGAAATTGCCACGCAGTCCTACATCCACGATATCATGTGTCAGTCTCAGTGTCAAATCTTCACTGGCACGCAAGTTGCCCGTTTGGCTCAAATCACCCAATATAAAAGTGCCGCCTTCTATCATTTGAGCTATTTCGGTAGCGGACTTGTCGTGCGTGATGTAAGCTATTTGCTGATTGTAGCTGATGGCTGTGCGAGTGTTGAACTGCATGAGTTTATTAGCAAACGGTGTATTGAACATAAAGTCAGCCCCTATTTGCCATGGCAATTGCTTAGCGTTAACGGTCTGCTGGTACAACTTACCCGTTTCGTCATAAATGCTGTTGTTAACCAGTGCATCTTTGGTCAGACTTGCCCGTAATCCTGTCATCAGGCTCGAAAAATTGTCTTGGTTGTACTTGGAATACATAATGAACAGGTTGTGTCCGAAAGCAGGTTGCAAACCTAAATTACCGACCGTTTCATTCATAGCGTTGGAGTTGTTACGAACCGGTTCCATCTGCTGAATGGTAGGTTGCGACGAGCGACCGCGGTAAATGATACGGGCAAACTCTTTCTTGCCAAATTTGTATTTAAATGTGGCATTGGGCGTAAAATTCCACACATTGAGTAGGGTATCTCTCACCAATTGATTTCCGTAATAGGTCTTTGTGTGAGTTTGGCTGGGATTAACTTTCATGCCCACCGTGAGGTCATAGGCCTGTTCTATCCATCGGTAGTTGAGCTCCAGTGTTTCACTATAAAAGCGATTCTCCAATCGATTGGAGTAGTCCTCGTTTCTGATATATTCGCCTTTAGTCGGGTCATTGTCAAATTGATCTTTCTGACTGAAACGACTATTGCCTGAGAATGTGAGAGCTGTTTCCAGAAAATGATTGCGACCAAAGATTGGCTCTATATACGAGGCCTTGATTTGATAGTTAATGGTTTGACTGTTGTTGTTGGTGTGTTGATCAACTTTGGCACTATCTCCCAAATTGTCGTGCGCGTAGGTCTCCAAATATCCTTTTTTGTCAGTTATACCGGCTTCTGCATTGAGCGTCACGGCTCTGCCGGGTTTGTAGAACTTATGGTTGTAGATAAGCCTGATGTTGGACGATATCTCCTCCGATTGGTTCAGTTGTTTCTGATAACCATCGTTGATGATGCTATCCAATACGAGCGAGTCGTTCCGAGTATAGATGTAGTTGCTTGTGCCATCCGAATAGTTGTTAGTATAGGATATACGTGGCCGAATTAGGAGTTTGTTCAGCGTATCGATTTGATACTCCAGTTCCAACCGTACATTCACATCCCACGACTTGGATAGTTTGTTGGTTGAATCGGCATTGTTGAATGTGACGCCGTTGCTGTAACTCTCTTTGTTGGAAATGGAACGTGTGTCGTTATTACTATGGTTAAGACTTCCATCTCCACCAAAGAGTAAAGAGGTCTCATCATCGATTTTATTGATTTTTTCATTGAAATTCACGTTGGTGTTCACACCGATGTTCTCGCTCCATGTGATACCGGCGTTTTGTCCACCCCAACTACCTCGTCCCCGACGAGAACGTATGTCGTTGGTATTATTGGCACTACCGATGATAGTCGTTTGGCTGGAACCTAACAGGATGTTGGTAAACATGCCTGCATTGTAGCGAAAATCGTTGCTGAAAAAGTGGCGTGTTTTGTCTGCATTGCTTGCGTTGGGGGTGGGTAGGTTGGCATAGTCAAACCATTTGCCATTGTCTGCTACCATATCCATACCCAAACCGGCATTGTAGTTGCCAAAGACTCCTTTGCGACGGTCCTTTTTGAGTGTGAGATTGATGATACGTTCCGTATCGTCGTCCTCAAATCCTGTGATTTTAGCCATATCAGACTTTTCGTCTATCACCTGTACTTTCTCAATCATTTCGGCAGGAATATTTTTAGTAGCACTCTGTACATCGTTGCCAAAGAATTTCTTGCCGTCAATTCTGACCCCTTTGATTTCCTCTCCATTTACGGTGACGTTGCCCTCTTTATCGACTTCAACACCGTTCATCTTTTTGAGTAGGTCTTCCACCATTGCGTTTTCCCCCACTTTGTAGGCAGCTGTGTTGTATTCGATAGTGTCCCCTTTGACTGTCATCTCGGCAGCTTTCCCCTTGACATCCACTTCAGCGAGGGCTTGGACATCCTCCTTGAGTTGAATGGTTGGGACTTGCAAAGTAGCGTCAGCAACTGAGATAGAAATCGATTGCTCCACAAATCCGATGCTACTAACGTAAATCTTATATCTACCGGATGAGACGTTCCCCAACCAGTATTTACCATCCATGTCCGTTTGTGCACCTTGCACAAGTGTACTATCTGTCCCTCTATAACCAAACAAACGAATGGTTGCCATTTCGATGATAGTTCCATCGGTGGCGTTAACGACTTTGCCATGCACTATTTGACCTGTTTGGGCTGTTGCATAGGTACTTGCAAGTATCAATATTCCTATTAAAAATCGTTTCATACTATTGTAAGGTATACAAAAAATGTGCCATCAATTTAATCTGCCCTTATTTTTTCTAAAGTATTAATCTTACTTGTCACTTATCTAAGCCATGGGTCGGCAATGTCGGCTGAACGACCCGTTAACAACCCGATAACAACCCGATAACAACCCGATAAGGATAGGGATAACTTCGGACATGTGTATATTCCCCTAATTTTTGCTTCTCTGGTAGCATCCAGCGTCAATGGGACAGCCTATGCGCGTGCGTCCTTCTCTATCTTGAGGAGCATATCGGTTGGTGATAGTACTATCTCCTATACCAATGGCTGCTGAAATACTATCGAGGTGGAAATCGTAATAGTTGTACTCTTTGTACAGATATCGTGTGTTTACGAATACATGATCGCTATCTTGTGCGTATGAATTGTCGTGACAATTAGGTGATAGTAGCGTATCTCCTTTAATATAATTGTGAGTAATACTACCCGCGTAGTATTTCGGTAGTGGGGTAGCCAGCACAATATTGTTTTTGCGTGCACCGGTGATGATGCAGTTGTGTATGCTTAGGTCGGTTTCAGCCATTTGTTTGCTCAAGTTGTCCACATACAATGCCGCTACGTCCTGCGAACTTACATTGTGTATATTCAGGTTACTGCTGGGCAAGCCAAAGTAGGATGCAATAGTGTTGTGAACAAACAATTGTTTACCACCTGCCGTATAGACACAATAGGCGGCGCAGTTGCTAATCTCTGTATTGATAACGGTTGCGTCCGTGTTTTGTAAGACAAGACCATACATAGCGTGGTTGTGAATACGGGAGTTGAGCAATGTTAGTTGAGCACGTTGATTCTTATCGGTAGAGTATGAATAGAGACCTATGTTGCCACTAACGATATCCACGTAGTTGAGGCGATAAGTAGCTGTAGCGCTATCGTTTTGCAGGAATATGCCTCCCCATTGTCCCGAAGCATGGCTATAAGGTACTTTATCAAATAGTTTATCTGTTCTATCCCCTCGAATGAGTATAGGTGCATCTGATGTGCCTTGTGCGTCTAAATTGCCAAGAACATAAATAGATGCTGTGTTGTGCATATACAATGTCATGCCCTTAGCAATGGTGACGTCGGTGGCAACGATAGTATCGAAGATGAGGTACGGACGCGATGCGTCAAACGTGATACCATTGGGGCAGTCAGTACGACCACTGCGTGAACGAATCACCCAAACATTTTGTCCATATGCCTCCATAGGTAGAGCTTGGCGACATCCATTGACCGAAAACCAAATGGTATCTGTAATCCAAACGGGAGTGTTTGCATCTTGCGTATCAATTGTGACACGCACAAAGAGATATAGACTATCACCTCCGTTGATTTGTATATCATGCAGTTGTTTGATATCATTCTCTCCATCCAGATTGATGGCAAATCTGTCATCGTTATGATAAACAGATGATATATTGATAGCATTGCGATTTTTGTTGTAAATCATAACGCGTTTGGTACTACTGCCAAAGGTGGTAAAAACCGTATCAAAGCATACCGTGTCAACGCTAAAACTCAAGCGTAGGGTAGGGTCATCGGATAGAGCACTTTCGCGACATGCACTAAACCAACATAGCATAAGCAGTGACAATAGTAAGATACGTATATGTTTCATTTATTCAAAGTTAAAAGTAATCGTAATCATCTGATTGCGTAGTCGCGACAATGCACTCGTATAAAAATGATCCTGAATGGGTAATTGTGGACGATCTGCAATGGGTGTAATCATGTTGGCAAACCCCAGATGGTACTTGATTTCCGGACAGAATTTGAACCAGCGAAAATACAAATCGCAACCAGCTCCAAAAGCGATGAAATAATCAATCTGTTTTTGATAAATAGGTCGTTCTTTTTGTCCACCAAAATCATAATTGAATCCTCCACCGGCAATGATGTATGGACGATAGTTGCTTTCCCGTTCAGCAGACCACTTGATATATAGTGGCACATCAATAGGCAGAGACAATACTTCCACTCGTTTGCCATTACCGGAAGACCCTATAACGGGATTACCTGATTCGGTTTTGTAGGTGATGGTTTTTTGTCCGAAATGCAGTACCGGAGTAAAACGCAGGTTTAGGTGGCGTGAGAGCCGTAAATCTGTGATAAAACCTACCGAAAATCCTGGCGTCAAACTACTGACACGTGCATGATACACCTGTCCATTGATTTCTTGATTGGAATCAGTGACACCATAACTCATAAAGTTCATACTCAATGAGAAACCGAAGTGCACGAGTTTGTCGTCCACATACGGATTATTCATCTGAGCATGTGCTGTTAGGCTAAGCCAAAGAATCAATAATATACTTAACAGCCTCTTTATATCCATCTATACCTTTTCCTATAATTGCCAGATGGCATACATCGGTTATCAAACTATTTCTGCGGAATGATTCTCGTTGGGTGATGTCACTTATGTGTACTTCAATGACAGGGGTTTGAGCATCCTCAATAGCGTCGCGCAGAGCCACGCTGGTGTGAGCATATCCGCCGGGATTGAGTACGATACCATTTACCTGACCATCAAACTGCTGGATGTAGTCAATCAAATCGCCCTCATGATTGGACTGATGGTACTCAAAATATACATCTTGCCATTGGTTTTGTATAGCCAATAGCACTTGTTCCATGGATTGAGTACCATAGACATCGGGATTGCGATGCCCCAGACGGTTCAGATTAGGACCATTGAGAATGACAATTTTCATAGGCTATAACAATAGAACTATCTATTTCCATTGACTTCGAGGAGGAACTCATCGTTATCGTTGGTACGGAGCATAAATGTTTTTAGTTTTTCCATAGCCTCGACACCATTCATGTCGCTCAATTGCTTGCGAATCACCCACATACGACTCAATACTTCTTCGGGCAATAGCAAATCGTCACGGCGTGTGCTGGACGCAGGTATATCTACAGCAGGGAAGATACGTTTGTTGCTTAGCTTGCGATCCAATTGTAGTTCCATATTGCCCGTTCCTTTGAACTCTTCAAATATCAAATCATCCATCTTACTACCTGTTTCTGTTAATGCGGTAGCGATGATGGTTAAACTGCCCCCATTCTCGATGTTACGAGCTGCTCCGAAGAAACGTTTGGGTTTGTGTAGCGCTTGTGCTTCTACACCGCCGCTAAGTACCTTGCCGCTTGCAGGAGCTACCGTATTGTATGCTCGGGCTAGACGAGTAATGCTATCCAGTAATATCACCACATCATGACCACACTCAACCAAACGTTTGGCTTTCTCGTGCACGATATTGGCTACCTTGACATGATTTTCTGCCGGTTCATCGAACGTAGAAGCTATGACTTCGGCATTAACGCTACGAGCCATATCCGTTACCTCTTCAGGGCGCTCATCTATCAGCAGGATAATCATATAGACTTCCGGATGATTTGCCACAATGGCGTTAGCAATCTCCTTGAGTAGAACGGTCTTACCGGTTTTAGGTTGCGCAACAATCAGACCACGTTGTCCTTTACCGATTGGTGCGAATAAATCAATGATGCGAACACTGAGTGCATCGTTCTTGTTGCCTTTGCATAAACGGAATTTCTCGTCAGGGAAAAGCGGAGTAAGGTTTTCAAAGGCAATGCGTGTTTTTGCCTTCTCCGGCTCCAATCCGTTGATGCGGATAACCTTGTCCATAGGAAAAAATTTATCGGTGTCCTTGACACGGATTGTGCACTCAACTGTGTCCCCCGGTTTGAGTCCATACTGGCGAATCTGTTGCGGACTGACATATACATCGTCAGGAGAACTCAGGTAGTTGTAGTCAGCGCTTCGTAGGAAACCATAACCATCCGGAGCACATTCCAACGTACCCAGAGCTACTACTTTTTCGCCAAAGTCGGCCACTAACTCGTTATCTTTCTGCTCAGCGACTGTCAATTGAGTATCCGCATTGTCAGCATCTACTGTTTTAGTCACCGTTTCAGTTTTGTCAGAAGCGGTGGTTTCATTGTCAGACACGTTGTTTACAGGAACTTGTGATACTGAAGTTTGCTTGGGTTTGCGACCACGTTTGTGGCTCTTGACTTCTGCTGTTTCGTTAGTAGTGGAGGACATCTGATTTGTTTGTGAATCTGTTGCAGGTTCAGATGCGACAGTGGCAACTGAGGTTGTGTCCGCAGTGGTAGCAGGGACAACCTCGACAACTTTTTTCTTTCTGCCACGTTTCTTAGGCTCCGGTATTACAGCAACCGCTTCTTTTACCTCCTCACCTTTATCTTCTTTTACTTCGTTGTTCGTAGATTGAGTAAACGGTTTGCGTGCTTCTACTGCTTGAACAGTCTTGTTAGGCTGGTGATTATGTTCCTTTTGCTTTTCTTGTATTTGGTCCATTTCACCCTGTTCGCTGCCTACAGTAACTACTACAGATGAGTCGATAATGCGATCTGTATTGATTTTGACAGCCTTAGGAGATGTCTTCATGCGAACGCGCTCTCGACGTTGCGCACGCTCCTCAATCTTGGCATCCACAGCTTCTTTTTTCTTGTCAGCCTGAGCATCTAAGATGCTATAAATAATCATTTTAGCTGTCTGAGAGCGCTTTGTTTTTACTCCAAGTGATTGCGCGATTGTAGTGAGCTCTTCCAAGCTCATTTTTTCCAGTTTCTTGATGTCGTATTGCATAATAATAGTGTTTGCAATATAGAAAAGTAATTAAAATGATAATGTTTTGTATGGAATACATGAGAGAGACTCCTCTCATTTCGGCTGCAAAGGTACTGCATTTTTTTGATCTATGCAAATAATTGGCATATTTTTTGATTATTATTTTGAAAATTCACATACTTTTATTACCTTTGCAGTCTGAAAAGTGAATATATATATGAAAATATCGTATAAATCTATTGTATTAGCTCTTTTATTTGTTTTTGTTTCGTCATCGCTGATGGCATCACAGTTTGTTGTTGTAATAGATGCCGGTCATGGCGGTAAAGATGCAGGCGCTGTCGGGCGAACCAAACTTATGGAGAAAGACTTGAATTTGGATGTAAGTCGTCGAGTGGCGTCCATGATTCGTGATAGTTTTCCTGAGGATGTTAAGGTTGTTATGACACGTGACAAAGATATTTTCATTCCTCTGCAGGAACGAGCTAATATTGTCAATCGAAACAATGCAAACCTATTCATATGCATCCATACCAACGCGGCTGAAAGTCGTTCTGCTTGTGGTGCTGAAACGTTTATTTTAGGTACTGAACGCATGGAGGATAACTTGGACGTCGCTATGCGTGAGAATGCCGTTATGAAATTGGAATCTGATTACCAAACCACTTATCAAGGATTTGACCCGAACTCAATAGATTCTTACATTATGTTTGAACTGATGCAAAACCAATACATGGATCAGTCTCTCAATTTTGCCAGTCTTGTGCAAACACAATTGATTTCAGAACTGAAGCGGGAAGATCGTGGTGTACGACAAGCTGCTTTCTGGGTATTGCTCAAATCGGCTTGTCCCAGTGTTCTTGTAGAAATGGGATTTATCAGTAATGCAGATGAAGAGCGATATTTAGCATCGGAGCAGGGTAGGGAGGAGATATCTCAGGCTATCTATTCAGCCTTTGAAAGCTACTACTCTCAGGTGATAGGTAAAAAACGCACTATCACGGTCAAACAATCTACTGAGACAAGTCAAAATGAAGTCGAACCAATACGAAATAAGACGCAAGAAACGACCGATAGAACACCTGTAAAAAATCCTAAAAAACAGGAAACGTTATGGGCAGTACAGATATTCTCATCCAAGACGATTGTTCCGGAAGGTGATTATACGTTTAGGGGTCTCAAAGGTTGTCGATATACGAAAACCGGAATCTGGTATAAATATACATATGGTTCGTGCGCTACGCGCGAGGAGGCAGATGCACTCCGTAAAGAATTAGACAAAAAATTTCCCGATTGCTTTGTTGTTAAAATAACTCAATAAACTATGAAATATACACGTGAATTTAAAGTTGGAGTGTTGGCTGTAATATCAGCCTGTGTTTTGTATTTTGGTTTTCATTTTCTCAAAGGTGTCAATGTTTTTTCTCCCGTAAAATCCTATTATGGTATATATGCAACAGTAAATGGATTAACTGAGCAAGCCCCGGTCTATGTACGAGGCTACAAGGTGGGACAGGTAGATCATATATCGTATGACTTCACTCGCGAAAAAGCCTTTATGGTGCATATCTCTGTAGAAAAATCCATTATGCTACCTCAAGAAACCCAAATGATCCTTGTGTCTGATGGTCTGCTTGGTGGAAAGGCTATCTCGCTCAATATACCTTGTGGCAACGCTCAGAGCTATTACGAAACGGGAGCAGAATTACCCACATGTATCGAGAATGGTTTGATCGAAGATCTGGAACAGAATATAATGGCAAAGCTTGGTGTGACTATCCAGAATATCGACTCGTTGGTAGTTACTATCAATGAACAGTTATCGGATAGTAATCTCTATCAGTCGTTATCGCATATCAATCGTTTGACGGCTGATTTGGAGCATAGTGCCCAAGATATTCGTGGTATAACTAAGCAACAGTTGCCTAATTTGATATCGTCGGCAGACTCTATGATGCAGAACATAGATGCTGTGGCTCAAGATATTCAACAAGCCAACTTGCCAGTTACTGTACAGAAGGTGGATGATGCGGTAGATGCTCTATCCGAAGCATTGAAGGATGAAAATAGTACGTTGGGGTTACTCTTACATGATAATAAATTGTATAATACCATTACAGAAACTATAGTATCGGCAGATAGTCTGATTGTGGATTTAAAACAACATCCCAAACGGTATGTTCATTTCTCTTTGTTCGGCAAAAAAGAGAAGTAACATAAACAATTTCTAAACAACTTACAAGTATCCTTTTAACATAAATCTTTAGATTAGCCAAAGGATTTTATAATTATGTTTCACACTTATTGTGTGGAACGGAGATTGTTGGGGGAAATGAATTTCAATGATTTAGTTGTCTATAACTTTCGTAAATTACTGATAATGATATAGTTTATTTAATTGTTTGAAACTCTATAAAGGCATTATACTACCCCCCTAAAAGTACTTAAATAGATTTTGTAGAACCAATAAAATGTAGTACCTTTGCACTCCCAAACGACAAAAATGACTTCACAACAGGAACAAAAAATATTATGGGAACAGTGCTCGCAAATTTTGCGTGATAACTTGACACCAACCGTGTATAACACATGGTTTGCTCCCATAGAAATGGTTGAGTTTACTGATGGTGTTCTCATTTTGCGTGTTAAGAGTCAATTCGTGGTTGAGTATATAGAGGAGAATTATATTGATTTGCTTGGGAAAGCCATCGTTCGTGTTTTCGGGAAAGGGACGCAA
>JAGHSR010000059.1 GCA_018065765.1 Candidatus Colicola coprequi | reverse complement strand
CTCTCCAGACCATCCATGTTCTCAAACAAACCATTGTCGTCGGTGGAGAAATGAGCTGTAAATACCAAATATACGTTCTTTTCGGCGGTGTCGATGCGTTGAACTACGCCATATTGGTCATAGACAAACTCATGTTGTTTTACCTGTGGGGCTTGTTTGCAAGCCGTCATAGCAACCACGATAGTGGCTAAAAGCAAAAGTGTTTTTTTCATTGTGGTATATGTTTAGTGTTGGGTTTCTAATATCAGTTCTTTGAAAAACTCAGGCCGATGAAAATCCGGTTTGTCTATCTTGATGGGCTGCCAAACCACGTAGTGTGGTTTTCGGCTCTTGTCGGCGCACTTGTAGAAATTGGCGCGAATGGCTTGAGGTGTTCTATTCTCGAAGATGATGTCCATTGGAATCTTTAGACATAGTTGCCAATCTTGCTCCACCTCTTTTTCACCAAATGGCTCGTTCCCCAAACTGGCAAATCGTTCTATGCGAGCTAATGTGTTGCTGTGGAGAGGTGTGACATCTTCTTTGCGTCCCAAACGGCGGGAAGCCTTCATCTTGCCAATGCAATTGGCCTCCAAATTGATATAATGATTGTCGCCTAACCCTTGACAGAAAAACTCCACACACGAATCTTCGCACACTTGGCATCCATCTTCATTAACGGTAGCACGCGGTTGCTCACCTCGGACATCATAAAGCACGTATAGGTGCGTGCCTGTGTGGGCGAGATAGACGTTCGTGACCGGACAGAACGTGTAAACGTCCGGCCAATTGATATAATCTATGGACAGACGCAATCCATGTACCTGCAAGACCGCCACGCTCTCTTGCGCAGAAACATGGGTAAGTTGATTTAGATAGGGTATTTGCATCGCCTTCGTTTTCGTTATCAAAAAGATAACTTCGCTGAATAGTCCGCAAAGTTACTGCTATTTTCTTGTATGAGCAAATTTTTCTTATTTTTATATCAAGATAATTCATTTTGCTAAGTCCAATGTTTATTTTTAATGGACGGGAATTTTTTTTGCATTTTTTTTCAAAAAAACTTTGTCAGTCCAAAAAATAGCAGTACCTTTGCACCCGCTTTCGAAAGGAAGCAGTGATCTAACACTTCACAAAATCACCTAATTCCCCAAGACACAACGTGTTGTGGATTGGAGAGGAGGAAGAACGGAGCGCTTTAACTCGCTGTGCGAGGTCATTTAGTGAAGTTTCTTCCGACGAAGGTGCGGTAGTTCAGTTGGTTAGAATACCGGCCTGTCACGCCGTAGGTCGCGAGTTCGAGTCTCGTCCGCACCGCAAAAATGCTCAGTCTTTTGGCTGAGCATTTTTCGTAGGACGTAGCGAAAATCTCGCGAATACCAATCTCACTTGGTCGCGAGAACTTGTTAACGGGCAATGATTGTGCGCTCCCATGCGAATAAATTTGCCTATATGCCATATTTTTTGTAATTTTGCAGTCTCTTATGATAGTCCATATTGATTGCAATAGTTATTTTGCCAGTTGCGAGATAGCCGACCACCCGGAACTCGCGGACAAGCCGGTTATTGTCAGTTCATCAAACGACAATAACGGCGGCATCATATTGGCACTTAACAAACCTGCGAAGCAGTTAGGTCTCAAACGAGGTCTGCCTATTTTTCAGGCGTTCAAAGGACACCAATAGAATGAGCTCTTTCGACGAAAATCGAGAAAAGGTTTTCTTTTTTTGCATTTTCTTTGAGATTTATTTGCATATATCCTAAAAAAAGTGTAATTTTGCACTCATATTTTCCCGAATATATTACACAATAGGGACAAAAATCAAGATTTATACTATGTATAAAAGTACGAAAGATATTATCATGACGCGCATTTCGCGTGGAGGTAGAGGACGCATTCTTTTCCTTCAGGATATGGATGATGTAGCGGAGCATGAGTCTGTCAAGAAAGCTTTTCAACGTCTGACAAAAGAAGGAGTGTTGACTCGTCTTACGCAAGGTATCTATTTGTACCCCCAGTTCGACGAAGAACTTGGTATAGGAATGCTGATTCCAAGTCGTGACGATATTGTACGGGCTATTGCACGTCGTGATAAGATTCGTGTAGCACCGAACGCTCCTTTCGCCCAAAATGCTTTGGGGTTATCTGCGCAAGTACCTGCCAATACGGTTTACTATACGGATGGTCCAGGTCGTCGAATCAAGGTTGGGCAAGGTAAAGGCATCCTTTTCCTTCATACCAGCGACATGTCTCGTTTCGCATTTCGATCGAACGTTATGCAACTTATCGTAACAGCACTGACGGATTATGGTGAGAAAAACGTAACCGAGGCGCATCTTGAAACAATCCGTCCGTTCCTCGCTCACGTAACAGAGAAACAGTTCGCACATGATGTGAAACTGGCTCCTATTTGGCTACAAGAAAAATTAAAAGCGTTATGAAATATTCCTCATTAACATTAGAACAGCAATTGACCATCCTTAATCAGATTAATGCTCTGACCGGACAAGACCCACAAAATATCGAGAAGGATTGGTGGGTAACTCAGGTGCTGCGTGTGCTGTTCTCGTTGCCATACGCTGAGCACATGTCCTTCAAAGGAGGTACGTCACTTAGTAAGGCATGGAATCTAATAGACCGTTTTTCGGAAGATATTGATATTGCTGTATCGCGCGAGTATTTGGGATTCGCAGGCGAACTTAATCGTACACAAGTGAGTGACAAACTGCGTCGTGCAGCATGTACGTTTGTTCGTGAGACGTTGCAGAACGATGTGCGCAATGGATTGTTGGCTTTAGGCATCGGAGTGGATAAGTTCACTATCCGAATGAACATTACTTCTGTTACCACCGTTGATCCGGAGGTTATTTATGTGGAATATCAGTCGTGTTTGCCCAATTCGAAATATATCTCGCATATGATAAAGATAGAGGTTAGTGGACGCAGTATGCATGAGCCGGTGCAGGATGTGATGCTAGGGTCTTTGGTAGACAAAACATTACCGCAATCGAAGGTGGTTGAACCGTCTTTCCCTGCGCATGTGGTGATTCCTGAGCGTACATTCCTTGAGAAGGTTATGCTGCTTCATGAGGAGTTTGCGAAGCCGGTAGCAGAGGTTCGTACGGAGCGCATGTCGCGTCACTTGTATGACCTGGAGCGTATGATGCGGACAGATATTATGGACAAAGTACTCGCCAATGAGCAACTCTATCGCGCTGTATTGGAACATCGCCGTAAGTTTATTGGTTTGAAGGGATTTGATTACGATACGCTCTACCCGCAGACATTGTCGCTTCGTATTCCGGCAGAGGTCTTGTCGCAATGGAAACAAGATTACGAGACGATGCAGAGAACTATGATCTATGGTGACTCATTGCCTTTTGAAGAATTGCTCGCCCGCATCAACGAACTAAACACTCGTATAAATGCGTTGCCATTTGCAAAGTGATAATACCCATGTATATATCTAATGTTGTTGAACTAAGTAGATTTCATATATAGTGGAACACTCATGGCAAATAGAGCGAGAGCGACTTCTATTGAAACTTCGTGAACTTCAGGAAGAGAATGATACCTTAAGGTCGCTACTGGTGGAGCATAATATCGAATTGCCTCTGCAGGAATATGCTTCTTCTGCTATGACGCAACCTGTGACCAAACCTCAAACTCAATTACTTAACTTAACTCCCGAGGAAAAGATTAGTATTTTTCAAAGTTTGTTTTGTGGTCGTGAGGATGTCTTTGCTCGTCGCTGGTTTAGTACAACTTCTAGCAAAGGAGGTTATCAACCCGTCTGCGAACGTGAGTGGAATCCGCAATATTGCGATAAGAAGAAATATAAGTGTGCAGAATGTCCCAACAGGCAGTTTGCACACTTGTCTTATAACGACATATACAAGCACCTGCAAGGTAAAAATGAACACGGCCGTGATGTGATAGGTATATATGCAATTCTTTCGGATAATACATGCAATTTCCTGTGTGCTGACTTTGACGATAAAAGTTGTGAGCACGGATATCAGAATGATATTCTTGCATATGTGAATGTTTGCCAAGACTGGCAGATACCTTATTCTATTGAACGCTCACGCTCGGGTAATGGTGCACACGTGTGGATTTTCTTTGAAAATCCTGTGTTGGCCTCTAAAGCCCGCAAGATGGGTAATGCCATACTCTCGGAGGCTATGAACCGAAACGGACGTGTTTCTTTTCGTTCATACGACCGATTCTTCCCTAATCAGGATTATTTGTCGGAAGGCGGTTTGGGAAACTTGGTTGCTCTGCCATTACAAGGAAAAGCACGGCGCAGCAACAATAGCGTGTTTGTAGATGACACATTTATCCCTTACCACGATCAATGGGCATATTTAAAAGAAGTGAAGCGGTTGCCCGTAGATACATTGGAGCAGGTGTTGGCGCAGCATCCTTTGACGCAGGAGTTGGGTGAATTATCTTCCTCTACAGAAAAGAAACCTTGGACTCCTGCCCTACCTGTATCTGTTACTTTTGATGACTTCAAGCAGAATTTGGAACTTGTACGTAGCAATATGTTGTATATCCCTCTTGCGAGTTTATCCTCAAAGGCTATTAATCACTTCAAGCGTATTGCTGCTTTTAAGAATCCTGAATTCTATAGCCGTCAGGCAATGCGTTTATCAACTCAAAATACACCTCGTATCATCTCTTGTTCAGATTTGATGGATGATTATCTTGCCCTCCCGAGGGGTTGTGAAGACGATGTGGAGGAGTTGTTACGAGGTTGGATGGTGTCATATTCTATCAAAGATGAAACAAATCATGGGAATCCGTTATCTGTGGAGTTTGTTGGCACTTTGCGTGATGAGCAGCAACGTGCGTTGTCGGACTTGCTCGGTCATAAGACCGGTGTGCTATCTGCAACAACTGCATTTGGTAAGACAGTAACCGCTGCTGCCCTGATTGCTCAACGTAAAACAAGCACTTTGATTTTGGTGCATACCAAAGCACTATTACTCCAATGGAAATCTACATTGGAGAAGTTTCTCAATATTGATTTTGAGTCGGTTGATACCAGCCATAAAAGAGGACGGAAAAAGGCATTTTCTCCTATTGGGTGTCTAAGTTCTGATGGAAATACGCTACATGGTCTCATTGATATTGCTGTTATGCAATCTTGTATAGACGATAATGAGGTCAAACCATTTGTTCGCGAATATGGTATGGTTGTCGTTGATGAATGTCACCATGTTCCTGCGTTCAATTTTGAGCAAGTTCTTAAGTCTGTTAATGCTCGTTATGTGTATGGTCTTACCGCAACACCCATTCGTAAAGATGGTCATCAACCAATTATCTTTATGCAATGTGGTCCCATACGTCATACCGTAGATGTTAGTGCGCAAATCCGAGAGCAAGAGTTTGATAGGATTCTTGTTTCACGCTTTACCTCATTTCGATTACTTTCGGATGAACCTATATCATTTGCTCGCTTGCAGCAATTATTAACTGAAGACGAGAGCCGAAATGATTTGATTATAGAGGATGTTAAACAGGCAATTAGTCAAGGTCGAACTCCTATCGTGCTAAGTAATCTTACGACTCATGTGCAGTTGCTGGCAAAAAAGATTCGTGCATTTTGTCCCAATGTGATTACTTTGTTAGGGGCTGATTCCGCAAAGGCTAAGCGAGAGGCAATGACCCAATTGGAGCAGTCTGATCCAAACGAGCCATTGGTCTTGGTCGCTACTGGAAAATACATTGGCGAAGGATTTGATTATCCGCGTTTGGATACACTTTTCCTTACGTTGCCAATCTCTTGGAAGGGATTGTTGGCTCAATATGCTGGTCGTCTTCATCGAGACTATGATGGCAAGATGAATGTTCAGATATACGACTACATTGATGTCCATCATCCTGTTTGCGAAACGATGTATCGCAGGCGGTTGAAGGGGTATGCATCTATTGGATATAAAACAACTAACACAGATTCAGTCACTAATTCTGCTCCATGTTCGATTTATAATGGAAAAAACTATATTGACGAATATACAGAAACAATTCGTACAACTCGAAAATCACTTGTCATCTCTTGCCCAAGACTACAACGTGTTGATAATTTGCAGATCCTTCGTGAATTGCAATCGGCTATGACACGTGGAGTTGATGTGCTGGTTCTTGTTCCGACTGAATCAGCTGCAATTCCTACTCTCCATTCAAAGGGAATCCCCTATCGTGAGATAGAGAAACTATCCGTTCGTACAACAATCGTTGATAAATCACTTATCTGGTATGGTGATGTTTATTTCCTTTCTCGTTCACACGAGAAAGACTATGTAATCCGCTTTGTGAATCCTCAGTTAGCTAATGATTTTATAAATACATTATTGATATGACAAAGACACAACTAAAACAGCATTTGAAGTCTCTTTCTCATGAAGATTTAGTACAGTTGTTGCTCGAATTGTACGATGCAAAAAAAGAGGTAAAAGAATGTTTTGACTACCATTTCGAGCCAAATGAGAAAGAGAAACTTGAAAAATACAAAGCTATTATTAAGGGTGAGTTTACTCCACATGGTCGAAAAATGGAACAACTCCGATTCTCCGTGTGCAGAAAGGCGATCAGCGACTTTGCGGCATTGAAACCATCACCTATGCTGCAAGCTGACCTTATGTTGTTTTTGGCGGAGCAAGCAGCATGGTTTACTGCTGAGTTTGGTGACATGTGGGAGCAGTATTATATCTCTGCTGCTAATAATTTTAAGCGTGCTATATCCTTCATTGAAAAGCATAATCTGCGGGAACATTTCATGCCGCGCATAATCCAATGCCTTCGATGGGCAGAAGAATGTGGTTGGGGTTTCCCTGACGACATGTGTCAGGCGTTTTATGAAGTGTTTAACGAGAATCCACAAGTATAGTTGCTACCCTTATTTGTTTTATTTTTTAAGTCTTTTTACCTTCACTTCAACTCCGCTGCAACTTAATTTTTGGCATATTTCTCAAAGGTGTTTCAAAGGTGATGATAAGGTGATGATAGACTGATGTTGCGGAGGTGCAAAAATCCCGCTCACTCATCGTGAACGGGACTTTCCCTAACTATCTACCCGCCGCGTCTGAAGCGCGTTTTGGGCGGGCGGTGTGTTGTTGTATCTTAACCTATTAGGTTGTAGAGATATTACTTGCACACCGGGCGCACGGGTAGCCCGTCGCAGCGATGGTCGCGGTTCCCCCCCACCATCTATGTTGCCCGAACGGAAGTAGAGGCTGTACGCGCTGTTCGAGTCGCTGTACTCGTAGAGCGAAGAGGACCAGTAGTAGCCACGGTCGCCGACGGCGTAGAGCACAGAATTACTGCGGTAGCCGGAAACGGGCAAAAAGATTGAGTTACTATTCGTCTTGCTTGTAACAAGATAACCTTTCACAGTTGTATTATTGTATTTTTCTGTCTCACCATCACACCACTTCCATTCGCAGTTCTGCGTATTTGCCAATTCTTCGAATTCTGCTTTGGTCGGCATACGCCAATTACCTTTCCAATTGGCAGCAGCTGCATCATCTGCAAGGTCAAGAGTGGTCTTGCCTCCATTATTATAGTATTTAATGAAAGT
>JAGHSR010000153.1 GCA_018065765.1 Candidatus Colicola coprequi | reverse complement strand
GAAGAATGCAATCTAAATAATCTTATTTTATAAATGAAAAACACTATTCATTGCAAAGTCGCCCTACTAGTTGGGGTGCTGTTCTTGGCGTTTGCGAATTTGTCAGCCGAGAATACTGAAAAAACAAAGTCTAAATGGCTGGATGAGCAGCCTAAACACATCGGTCTGACATGGAATGTTAGCATGGATGTAGTCAGCAATTATGTATGGCGTGGCCTGTACGTCGGTGGTTTGGGGATACAACCCGATTTCTCTGTTGGGTATGGCGGTGCGTTCATAGACATGTGGTGGAATATTGGTGCGGGGGATTGGACTTTTAAACAACCTTACGGTTGCACCAAAACCAAGATGAATCCGGAAGTGGACATGACCATTGGATTCAGTCGTTGGGGATTGACCGTGATGTTTATGCACATGTACTATTTCGACTACTACAAGAACTTTGACGGCACGATCTCTGACAACCGAAGCCGCTATTTCAACTTTGACAACACAGCACCTGGTGGCGGTATCACACAAGAATGGCGTATCAAGTACAAAGTGTCCAGTAAATTACCTCTTAGTATATTGTGGTGCACACGCACGTGGGGTCGTGACGGTTATATGATTGACGGCAGTGGTAAACAAATCAGTTGTGGAGACTACTGCGGCATGACACCTGAGCAACAAAACGCCTGCTCTACCAAACGCGCATACTCCAGTTATCTGGAACTGGGATATGATTTCTCTCTGCCCTATGACATGACTCTGGAAGCTCGCCTCGGTATGACACCTTGGAAGAGTATGTACACCGGATTTCAAGGTGACTTCGCTGTCTGCAACGTAAGTGCTAAACTCCTTCGTACTTGGAATGTATGCGACCATCTAAACATAGTAGGTTTTGCCAATCTGATGCTCAATCCATACGATATCGCAAACAATGCCAATGGGAATGGTAGTGTCAATGGTGGCAGACAATGTCTCTGGAATGTGGGATGCACGTTTGCACTAAAATAAGCTACGAACCTGCACAGTAATAACACAAAAGGAGGGTGTGCCGATTGATTGCGACACACCCTCCTTTTTATAAGATTTTCGGAAATGCTTTCTCTCGGTGACGTCAGGGTGACGTCAAGGAAATTCCAAGCCTTGAGAAATGACGCGCATTCCTGCAGAATCTCCTACGATAAAATAGTATGCCACAGGAGTAGTATTGGAATTATTTGCCAATAACTGACTATTGATAATATCTATTAGATGCAATGCCGAGTCGGCTCCAAGCACCATACAAGCAGTGGCTATGGCATCAGCAGTCATACAATCTGACGCGATGATGGTTGCAGACAGCAGGTTGTGCTGCACCGGATAGCCTGTACGCGGGTCAATGGTGTGACTGCGACGTTCGCCACCTTCATAATAGAAACGACGATAATTGCCACTGGTAGCCATCGCAATATGTGTCGTTTGAATAATCTCTTGTAACTCCTGTTGTGTGCATGTAGTGTCATCTATAGGTTTGGTGATTCCTACACGCCATGGATTCCCCTTCTCGTTTACACCCTGCGCCACCACTTCGCCGCCTATATCCACAAGCAAATTTTCGGCTCCGGCATTTCGCAAAACTTCTGCTACCAAATCGCAAGCATATCCTTTGGCTATGGCACTGGCATCAAGCATAGTTTGCGCATGCTGCTTGATGAGTTGATGGTTCTGCAATGAGATGGATTGATATCCCACAAAACTGCGTAGCGAATCTATTTGTTCGGGAGTAACGTTCTTTTGGTTCTTGAAGCCAAATCCCCATGCGTTGACCAATGGAGCTACCGTGATATCAAATGCGCCATTAGAGATTTCGCTTAACCACAAAGCTGTCTCATAAACGTGTTCAAACAGATCATTAACAGTTGTTGTTTCACCACGATTGATTCTACTAATCAGACTGGAATCATTGAACATGCTGAGCGATGTATCCAGTCGAAGGAATACATCCTCAATGGCAGACAGTTGATCCTGTTCAGCCTCGTAACGAATGTTATAATACGTGCCAAAAACATTCCCTTGATGGCTAAAGTAGTGCGCTTTAGGCTGGCAAGAAACCAACAAAACGAGTGATAATATTAGTGCCGGACGGGACTTCATACTTAGAACCAAATACCCAATCCTAAAACGCCATTGAGTTTCTGTTTATATACTTTTTCTTCACCGGCACTCGGGATATAGGCTGTATGGCGATTTAACCCATCCGGATTGATACTTCCTTCTGCAAAGACAGACAAAGAGCAGTGATCGAACTCAAAACTTTTTTCCAAACGTGCACCAATATTAATAACCGCGAACTTCTCATTGTAATAGGTTTCGTTACGCCATGGTGACATAGCTACATGAGCATTCAATGTCATATCAAAAGGAAGTTCGGCATCGTATCCAATTTCCATATAAGAAGACCACGCACGGCGCTCTGTACCAACAATAGCATCACCATTGTCATCGTAATCGCAAATAAAATCAGAGCCTGCAACCACAGTTCCCCACTTGAAATAAAGAGGGAAATCCAGCATATCCCCAAAGTTATATCCCAACATCAACTCCGTTTGACTGCTGGCATTCTCATTCAGCAGTTCTTTTTCTGTCCAACAAAAAAATGGAGAGTTACCAAAAAAATACAAATGTGCAAAGTCAAGCGTTACACCAAAGCAGGAGAAAGATGCCGTAATATCTACTTCAGGATTGAAATAAGTATCCGAATTAAAACACCAATCGCTAGCTCCAATCGATCCCCAAGCTCCTACCTGCAAACTTGTATGTTCACCCTCAAATCCAATAGTTACATTGGGTTGCAAACTCAGTCCGCCATTGTACTGACCACGCCACAGGTATGCGCTGACTAATTCAGCACCTGCCTCGTAAGCAAATTCCACTTTGGCTTGCGCCGTTAGTGCGATAGCAAGAATCGCAACAAGTAATAAATTTCGTTTCATAATTTAAAATTTACAAATAAAATGATTGTTTATTACCAGTGACTGCAAATGGGTTGAATAAAGCAGTCTGTCGATTAAAATTCTTCCGCATAGGTACATCCTTCTCTCCAGCGTGAGCAACCATAACGAGTACGTCCTCGAATGATTGTTCCACGCCGGCAAACAGGACAAAGCATACCCGCTTTGCTGGTTTTTACATCCAGCACTACATTCTGTGTCATGTTTTTGAGTTCGTCCAGGAACTGCTGAGCCGTATAGTCCCCGCTCTCAATCTCGCGCAGTTTTTTCTCCCATAATCCGGTCAGTTCGGCGGATTTGAGAAGTGGAGAGATAATGGTATGAATCAGTTCTATTCCCACATTCGTAGCCCGAATCGACTTACCCTGTTTGACCATATAATTACGTTGATAGAGTTTCTCAATGATGGCTGCCCGGGTAGATGGGCGACCGATGCCATTGAGTTTCATAGCCTCCCGCAGTTCTTCATTTTCCACCGTTTTGCCGGCTGTTTCCATCGCACGAAGCAGTGTTGCTTCGGTGTAATACTTAGGAGGCGTGGTCGTTTTTTCGATGAGTTGCGGGATATGTTCACCGCTTTCTCCTTTAACGAATTTCGGGAGTGACTTTTGTGCATCGTCATCCGCGCCTGCGGAAGTATCGCCTGCGGTATCCACGGATGGTTCATCCTGTTTGCCGGTCTTGTCCACAAACACATCACGCCATCCCATCACGATAATCTCACGTCCTGTAACCTTAAAATCCACATCACCGACTTTAGCCATCACCGTTGTATTGCTCACCTCACAATCCGGATAGAAAGCGGCTATGAAACGAAGAGCTACCATTTCATACACTTTCTTCTCGTTGGCGGTTAGGTTATCGGGACGCATGCCGGTCGGGATGATGGCATGGTGGTCTGTGACTTTGGAATTGTCAAAAACTTTCTTGGACTTACGGAGCGAATTAGCTCCCTTCTTGCCATCTGCTACCAAATCGAGCAATGGTGCCGTTTGGGGATAGTAGTCTTTGATTCCCCGTAGTGTGGCAGGCACTTTGGGATAGATATCGTCGGGAAGATAGGTGGTATCTACACGCGGATAAGTGGTCACGCGCTTTTCGTATAAGGATTGTATCAGTTTCAATGTTTCATCCGCAGAGAAAGAGAATTTCTTATTACACTCCACTTGCAAGGACGTGAGGTCAAATAGTTTGGGAGCAAACTCGGTGCCTTTTTTCTTCTCGACGGATGAAATAACCAATGGTTTATCTTGAATAGATGCCAGCAATTCTTGTCCTTGTTCAAGGGACGTAATTGCATATTCGTCCTCCTCGTGTGGTAATTGAGCAGAAAAAATCGTATCACGATATTTGGTTTTGAGTTCCCAATAGTTTTTGGGCACAAAGTGCTCGATTTCTTCTTGCCGTTTGACTACCAACGCCAACGTAGGCGTTTGCACACGACCTATAGACAGCACCTGTCTATCCCGTCCTGTACCTTTGGCATAGCGAAGGGTGTAAGCTCGCGTAGCATTCATACCAAGCAACCAATCTCCTATAGCACGCATTAGTCCCGCCTCATAGAGACGTTGGTATTCGCTTTGGTCTTTCAGATGCTGAAATCCTTCGCGGATGGCATCTTCGGTGAGTGAACTTACCCAAAGGCGTTTAACGGGAACACGACAACCTGCTTTCTGGTACACCCAACGTTGTATCAGTTCACCCTCTTGTCCTGCATCACCGCAGTTAATAACCTCAGAGGCTTGAGCGATGAGCGATTTGAGTATATTAAACTGTTTGAGAATCCCCTTGTCATCCATCACTTTGATACCAAAGCGTGCAGGAATCATGGGCAAAGCGGACATATTCCACCCCCTCCATTGATCGTTATACTCCTGTGGATCAAGCAAACCACACAAATGGCCAAATGTCCAACTGACAAAGTAGCCATTGCCCTCCATATAGCCATCGTGCTGGGTAGAAGCACCCAGCACAGAGGCTGTGTATTTCCCCTCAGAGGGTTTCTCAGCAACACAAAGAATCATTTATTCAACCAAGATACCCTGCGTGGTGTATGTCTTACCATCGCGTATGATATAAAGTTGTCCGTTAACAATCACCTTAACGGTTTGGTTGGAAGATGGAGCAATCGTAGCAATGACTTCCTTGAGGTCAGTGGTCAGAGCAGCAAAGTGTCCTTCGCCTTTTGCTATCTCAATATTAGCAGTAGAGGCATCCTTTTGGTATTTAGCAATTTTCCCTATTACGAACACCTGATCACCGGCATAAATATCAGCTGCGATTTTGCATTTATAAGCCTGCAAATCGCCAAAGGTAGCACCTTGCTCGTCAGCCATGGACCACGTAGCAGTATCGTTTTGCATAGCGTAACTGACTTTTGCCACATAACCAAGAACGATGTAATCATCATCCGTTGTGGCGGTTGTGCCCACTTCTGCCGTAAGGGCTTTACCTATTTCCATCGCTTTGGCAACCGTGATAGCCCCTTCGGGAACACTCTCGACGACTGCAGTACGTTTCACCTCTTCTCC
>JAGHSR010000040.1 GCA_018065765.1 Candidatus Colicola coprequi | reverse complement strand
GAATAAATCAGTATTAATACCAAATGGTTTACGGGCAGATACTATTTCACTAAATGAATTGCTCTGCGTAACCTTATGAATAAGCCCCTGTCGTCTAAAATCGCGAACGATAAACGAGGATGTGCTATTTTGTAAATCTCGTTTCTGAATAAACACATGCCCTTCGGTAGGTTTGTACGCATATTCAACCTGACCAGAGTAATCTTTATTCCACAAGAAATAACATAATCCACTATCAATGTGCGTAGTAGTAAAGATCTCACGATCGTTTTCGTAGTCAAAGATTTTTTCAATGCGTTTATCTTTCGCCATCGCTGCGCGGAAGTCTTGTAAACCACGACCACCAATCATCCATTTAGATGGCATAATAATAGAGATGTAGTTAGGCATCAACTCCTTTGCTATATTTACAAATTTATGGTAAATCGGCATTGCAGAATCTCCTGCTGCGCCACTGCCGTCTGTGACTTGATATGGTGGATTACCTACAACTGCGTTGAATTTAAGCATAGCAATATCTTTTTTATTCCAGTACGAACCGCTGGTAACTTTTTTAACGAATTTGTCTTTTTTGTTGGAAATCTGATTGATTAAGTCCTCCAAATAGTGTGCATTTACTTTAACTCCTTCACGGAAGCCCGCAAGGGTGCGGTAGGTGATAGACTTAGCCATCGGCGTTTTGCAGATAACAAAGAGATTATCCCGCAGGACTTTATCCCATACTTGGTGATGGTGCGCCACACGCGAGGTGATAGCGGCATCCGTAATCATGTAGGACATCTGTTCCTTATCAATAATACTGCGATAAATAGAATAAGCCACATACAACGGATAAAGACCCGACTTGGAATTAATCTCCAATACCCGACTGTTTTCCGTCAGCGTGTCGCGTGTCACATCGCCTTGATTGACATAACGCGGAGCAAGCAGACGCTCCTTATAGTCTTCATCATAGAAGCACCAACCGCCTAAGGTGTCGGCTAACTGCATATTGACTACTCGCCAAGGTGTGAGGACGGTCTCTTTGTCGGGGTTACGGAACGAAGTAAAGATAGTAGTAATACGCTCGATGCGCTCCTCTATATCCATCTCATCTGCCTCGCGTGCTAAATTACGAATACGAATACCCGAAGCAGCAAATATATCTTCATCATAATAGGGGATAAACTCCTTGAAGAGTTCCTTCGTCACCCCTTTGGGCATAAACTCCTCCCAAGACTGGTCGTCCACCAATTCGGTGAAGTTATCCAAGGTGATTTCCGTTTTTTCGTTTGTGATAGTTGCCCCATACAAAATCATCGGCATACGGATAGAGATACCTCGCAAAATAGAAATAGCGGTGTGGCGTTGTTTCTTCTTTTCCTCCATCTCTTTGAGTTTCTCCAAATCCTCTACCGTACGTGCCTCTTTCTTCTTTTTCTTGATGGTCTCTATCTCCTCGTATTCCTCGTTGGTAAAGCCCTGATTGTTGATATCCACTTCGTCGGTTCGCTTCATCGCCTTGGTCTGACCAATAATATCACGCAGGCGAGCGAACTTCTCCAATTCGAGATGGTCTAACTGCATAAGGCGGTCGTTGTAGAGATAGACATCCTCAAAACCGTTCCGCACCACGCGATCGACATAGACGCGCTTGAGTTGCTGCATCATGTGGTCCACATTGATGGCTGCCATCTGTGCGCCGTGGAAAGAGATAACAGGGCAGAAATTGAGAAACTCACCCAATATTTTCTTATCATTGGCTTTTGCCTTACCTGCCTTAGCAGATACTTTGGCGGTCTCAGCAAGGACTTTAAGCGTTCTATCGGGGGCAAAGTCAAACACAAAACATTCCTCCTTGACCTTACCATTGATAACGGCAGGGGACTGGGCACGGAAGATAGTTTGCATATAACTGGCAGCAGCCGTACTGAATGAGCCGTGCAACATAAAGACAGCAGTCCAAGCCGGCACGGCAACACCTGTTGTAAGACGACCACGAGAGATGG
>JAGHSR010000049.1 GCA_018065765.1 Candidatus Colicola coprequi | reverse complement strand
GACCTTCACCTTGGAAATCGAGCACAGCCTCTGCGGTTTGCTTAATTACTTCTTGTGGCAGGATACTTGGACCTGCATTGAAATTGTACTTTTTCATTTTTTTGTGTTTTTTAGTAATTTTAAAGATGATTATTAGATTAGATTGTTCATTGCAAAACTTTTGCGGTTCCAGTCGGTTGCATGGCGGCGCGGTACACTGGAATAGGTTGTAGCCGGAGCGTTGTAGTACAGGTTGAGTGCCATAGCAATGGCTGCTTCGTCACCTTCGCCCTCTTTGGGTTTCGGAAGGAGTTCCTGTGGGATAGGTTTGCCGGCTTTCTTCATGCGCTCAATGAGGTCGTTGTTGAATTGTTCTTTGGCTTGACCCGATTTGAACTCACGGTACTGTTTTTCGTGCATAGCAAACTCAAACAGCTCTTCGTCGTCCTGACCGCGTTCCCAACCGTTCTCTTCCATCTCTTTGATGAAACGAGGCAACTCGTCCGGGTAGAGAGCTTGTGGGTCACCGGTGTAGAATTCAAATCCTTTCTCCTTGGCGAGTTCGATGATCTCCGGAGCCAATTCGCCGGGCAGTTTACCGGATTTGCCGAGTATCATTCCCCACATAGCGGGATCCATGCGAGTGAACGGTTTTTCGCCCATAGACTTAGAGTAGAGGTTCATGAGGGCAGCGTTCTTAACATACTGTGAGAACGGTGTTACGAGACACGGCGTGCCCAGCATAGGCCAGATGCGTTGTACTTCGTCAAAGAGTTCAACCAGCAGTTCATCTTCGCTGAGTTCATGCTTGCCGTTCTTGCGCAGGTTGGCGTTGATAGCGGCGTGCATACCCTTGAGATCGGCCATGAGTGAACCCATCATACCACCCGGCAGACCACAACCAACGAGCAGGGAGGTCATGAGGCTGTTTTTGGGGTCAATCCAGTAGCCGAGGAAATCGTCCATGAAACCTTGTGTCAGGCTACGAGCCTCCATATAAGCTTTCATGTTGATGTCCTTAACGAGGAAACCTGCATCGCGCAGCATAGCTTGGATGGTAATCACATCCGGGTGAACCTTACCCCAAGAGAGAGGTTCCATAGCAACGTCCAACACATCGCCGCCTGCTTTAGCCACCTCCAGCATGGAAGCAACGGAGAAGCCGGGACCGGTGTGACCGTGGTATTGAATGATGATATCCGGGTGTTTCTCCTTGATAGCAGCCACGATCGTGCCCAACATTGCGGGACGTCCTACGCCTGCCATATCTTTCAAGCAGATTTCCTGCGCTCCTCCTTCGATGAGTTGTTCAGCCAGATTGATGTAATACTCAGCGGTATGTACTTTGGAATAGGTGATACACATCGTAGCCTGAGCCGTCATGCCGGCTTGTTTAGCCCACTTGATAGACGGAATGATGTTACGAGGGTCATTTAGTCCGCAGAAGATACGTGTAATGTCGGTTCCTTGAGCGTGTTTAACGCGGTACATGAGTTGACGTACATCAGCAGGAACGGGGTTCATACGCAGAGCGTTCAAACCACGATCCAACATGTGTGTTTTGATACCAGCCTCACGGAAAGGCTTGGTGAATGTGCGAACGGCAAGGTTAGGGTTCTCTCCGTAGAGCAGATTGACCTGTTCGCTTGCGCCGCCGTTGGTTTCTACGCGGTCAAAGCAACCCATGTCGATGATAACGGGAGCCACTTTGGCGAGTTGGTCTCTACGAGGCACATACTTACCGGAAGACTGCCACATGTCACGATAGACTAGTGAGAACTGTACTTCCTTTTTTGTTTCGATTTTTTTCATGATGATTTGATTATTTTGAAATATTTAATAGTCTTTGTTGTCTAAAATTTGTACGCAGCACCAATCAGTAGCGAGCGCGGATAAAGGTCGTATGTTTGTGTTGCGGTGCGATCTCCCTCGCGTATCGTATCAAAACTTTGGTAATCCAGAATATCGCTCAATGCGACATGGAGGTTCCAGGCTCCTATATCTTTGCTAAGTCGCAGTTGTGTAAAGAAGCAGTCACCATAGTCGGCTGACCAAGTCTTGATGGCGGAATTATAGAGCAGTTTAGCGGACAATGTCCACTGGTTGCGGAACGAAAAAATAGGTGTCCAACTGAGGTTGAAGTAGGTACCCCATGCGTGGTCAGTAGGCGATGTTTCCTCCTTGGCATAGACATTTCCCGCAAAAGCCATTGAGAAGAAACTGTGGCGATAGAAGACCTGCGCGTTCACGGATAAGACATGGTCGGTTTGCGCAGGCATTTGTGTATTGATGTACTGCAAGCCGAAATTGGTAACCACTTGATGTTGAGGAATTTGATAGTCGAAGATATAATTCAGTTCGGCATTATGAACAGGAACAATATTTGCACCGTTGCGTATGATGTTTCGTGCAGCGAGCAAGCGCAAATGGTGTCCGTCAGCCACTCTGCAGCCGACACTGGCGTTGGCAGTAGCACAATGGTTAGCAGCGTGCAACGAATCGGCAGAGGAGATGTAGTGGTGCGTTTGATGGATATACGTAGTCACGTTGTAGTATTGATAGCGCGCGCCCAACCGTACGGTCCACCTATCGTAGGTATAGTCCCACTGCATATAGGGGGATGCGTACAAGGTTCGTTGGTCGGTGGATGAGTCAAATTCATCCGGCGCGCCGTATGCCATCATGTTGTATTGTGAGGATTGGCCGAACGTATAAGTTGCATTGGCACCCCACTCCAGTTTCAGATGATGTAGAGAAGAGGCAGGAAGCAACTGATGGATACTCTTGATAGTACCGCGCAGTTGGTGTGGCGCTTGGGTGATAGTGGTATCAAAGACCGTATTTCCGCCTATCAAGAAGAGAGGACGCTGCTGGGCCGAACTGGAGTATTGTTTGTTGCTGTAGTTGTATGAACCTTCGACCTCCAATTTACCTCCGCGTCGATACTGATGGGTGTACTCCACATTTGCCTCTGCCATTAAGTTTCGGCTGTTGGCTATTGTGGATTTCTGATAGAGGGTCTTTCGCAGTAGGGGCAATCCACTATCGTATTCAGCAGTCACGTCGGTCAGTGTGGTCAACCCCGATTGCATGGTGCTGGCGTTCATGTCAAATGTTTCCCAGACATGAGCTTTCAGCTGGTCGCGCTCCGTAAAATTGTAAATCATGTACAATTTAGCCGTCTCTTGCTTAAAACTCTGTACAGATGTATCTTGCTGAGTAGTGGAGGAAAACGGCTCTGTGGTAGTGCTTTGACTATATGAGGTAGGACGATAATACTCCATCATGAGTGAAGATCGGAGGACGAACTTATTTTTTCGGTAATTGAGTATCACGCTGGGTTGTACGTCCCAACCGGTGGAAGCATCCAGCAGGACGCTTCCGCTTACGCCTTCTTTACTAACAGGTTTGAGAATGATATTGATGACACCACCCGTTCCATTAAGCTGTTCGCTGGAGGTGGGAGAAGTAGTAATCTCTATCTTTTCCACTTCGGCAAGACGTGTTTGCATCAACACGACATCGCGTGCTTGTCCGACATCTTTGTTGTCAATTTGGATGGAGAAATTGGATAGGATGAACGATGTGCCGCGACTAAGTAACTCTGGCATCATTTCCAGCACATCCAGCACACCGGCATTGTCTGACATGCCGAGTTGATCCACATGGATAATCTTCTTGGTGGGAGTAATCTCGACGATACACGTCTCATTCGCCCACCCCAGAAGGGCGGGAAGCAGCAAAAACACTATGAACAATGTGCGTTTCAAAAGGCACAAATCCTTTCAGCGCACAAAGGTACAACATTTTCTTGGGTTATGCAAATAAAGTTTACTTTATTTTAAGAATATATGTTTTTTGCCCTGTTTAGATTTTGTTATGCACAGATAAAATCGTCTATTTTGCATCCTATTTTTATGCACGAAAACACAAAATGTTCCACGCTTTTTGTCACGCTATCCACCCGTAATCCACCCGTAATTTACCCGTGCGTGGAACATTTTGAAAAATGCATAAAGTGCAAAATGATGAATACAAAATGCTAAATACAAAAGTGAAAAATGCTGAACGCAAAACACATAATAGTGACTACTTCAATTCCTCTGCCCAATCGTGTGCATCTAAGGCGTCCTGTTTTTTGGTAAGTTCGTAATAGCCAAACGAGTAAGAGAGTTTGATGCCGACATCGAAATACCCCATTTTTTGAGCAAAGCCTTGAGTAGCGGACTGGATTTTGACCTGAGGGGGGAGGATTCCATTTTCCCCCTTGCGCGCACCAATCTGCTCGATATTCACGAAGGATGTATAAGCGTCTTGGCGTTTATAGGTGTTGAATAGGGCGATGTCAAAGTACGCACCGAGACCAATCTTACCAAACTTGATTTTCCAAAAATAACTGGCATCTACCGTATAGAGAAGATTGAACATAGAGCCTACCCATGAACCCTTTTGAGTAAAATGATCCGATGGAGGACAGCCCGTAATCAGTTTGTTGTGCATAATTGTTCCATCATCAACATAGGAAGGATATAGAGCATCTATGCTGAGATTATCCAAGGTGGAGCGGTAAGAATGCACAAAGGGGAAGTCGAGTTTGAAACCGGTATTGAGCATAAATCCTTTTTCATAGAATGTAAAGAGGATGGGGATTTCCAGCAAGAACTCGCTATTTCGTTCCTTGAGGGATTCAGCATAGATATGGTAGTCAATGGGATTGCCCAATACATCGGAAGTACTATACGAATAGTCGGGTTTGCCATGAATACCGCTTTCTGCATAGCCGAAGGACAAACCGGTAGAAACGCCCAGATAGTATGGGGGAATGATACGTCCGTAGGGTTTGAAGAAGAAGGTATATTGGAAGTCGAACATCGCATCGAAGCCAGCTCCGCCTTTCATTTCGGATTTGTCTATACTGATAAGTTTGGGCATGAACGAAGCATAACCGCCACGCAAGGAAAATAAGAAACCGTGTTCAATGTTGCTCATGTCAATGAGTGGACGTTTGGATTGCCTCTGATCGGTTACCACCCCCTGCTCCTCCTGTGCATGTAAGAGGACGCATGGCATAAGACATATAATCAAAAATAGTTTTTTCATATCAGTCGTTAGTTTTCAGATTTATTGAGGATTATTTGACAATATACTTAAACGTTTCGTTGAACGATTCGGAGTTTACGTGAATAATGTATGTTCCGGCGATGGCATTCGTCCACTCGTAGAAACCAGCCTCCGTTGTGTAGGTTGCAACGAGTTGACCGGTAGCGGTGAATATCTGCAAAGTAGCCGTTTCCCCTTCGTGCAAGCCATACAAGCGAATCGGTTCGTTCTTAGTCACCAGACTTGGAGCAAGCAGCAGTTTGGATGGAGAGAAGAGGAATGGAGCAGTACGCATAAAGTCTTGACAGAGTTGTGACGAATCCTGCGGTTGTGGCAGAATAATCTCAGCGTAGTAAGCCCCCGTTCCGGTCAGTGGTTTGTCGTTGGTGAAGTAGTACCCTGTAGATATAAGAATGTCCTTGCGAGCGTTGAGTGGTGTTCCTAATGTATCGGCAGGTTCATAATTATCGCCGGTCGTTTGGAACCAATAGACATCTGCATCGGAGAACTTGTATCCCATATTGTGGAGCGCACGTGCGTCAAGAATGAGCAGCCACTCATAGAGTTCGACTGCAGGCGCTGAGTCACACCAGCACTCGTCAGGGTTGATGAGCGAGTCATAGAGAGCGACATACTTTTCGGGTCCCACAACCGGAGCAATGACAGGATCCCAACCGGCAAACTGATAATTGAAGTGGTCGGTGGTATCTTTGTGCGGTATGCCATACAGAGCCTCGTTGTAAACAGGCATGTCACCATAGAGGACAGAATCCTGCTGGAGTAATGTGTCGTTCCAATTGACGAAACGGATGAGGTACTTATTGCGAATAGAGTCGTAGTCGGCATGATAGTCTTGTTCACCACGAACGGTATCAATAACAGGCGACCAATCGCGGAAGATATAGGAGAACTCTGCCGTGGAGTCGCGCTCAGGAACAAGACCGGTATAAACGGGAAGAGTACCATAGTCGAGTGTATCTACCTGCAGTGTATCCTTATCATTGAGGAAGCGAATCACATAATCGTTGAGCACTGAATCGTAGCAAGCCGTGAAGACGGTATCGCAAACGATGGTGGTGGTGTCAACCAGCGGGTTCCAGGAATTGAATACGTAGGTGAATTGTGCATCCGCGTCACGCGTCGGTATGACGGGACACGAAGCCGTGTCGCCATAGTGTACAACGGTATCGAAGACAGGTGCACCATCGTAGTTGACGAAGTGGACATTGTACCAAACGATGATTGAGTCATAGACAGCGTAGTAATTGGTTTCTCCGCTGACAGGAACGATAGCAGGCGACCATTCACGGAATTGGAAATCATATCGTGCATCCGAGTCGCGTGTCGGGATGATGGAGCAGGATGGCGTATTACCATACATAACCATCGTGTCTAGAACGACGGTAACACTATCGTAGTTGTAGAAAGTGACAGGATATTGGCGCACCTCTTCGGTGAAGGTAGCCGTATAGGTCGTATCGCGGGTGGTAATCACTAATTCCGGATCCCAACCGGCAAATGTATAAACAAATTGGATGGTGCTATCCTTGGTAGGCAGAATGGTAGGTATCGGCAGTGTACCATAATAGGTAGGCACCACTTCGAGTGTGGTATCGTTCCAGTTGTTGAAGGTAATATCGTACTGCCTGCGGTCGTAATAGTAGCGAATCAGAGTAGAACCATCGGCAGCGATAGTATCGCTGAGACGAGCCGGAGAAACGAAGCCCTCGTAGATGAGTGTATCCGGTGTGATGCTATCACCCGTCGTGCCTTGGAAGATCTGCGTTGAGTCGAGCAGATACCCCACGCCATCCGTATTCATCAGCAAGTGCTGAACGGTATATTTGGTATCGGTGCGCGGAGTAAAAGTAGCTGAGAAGGTAACATCTGAATCCGGCATCAAAGCAGGAACAACCGGTGTCCATGCAGCAAAGTCATAACCGACTTTGGAAACAACAGGAGCCACAATAGAAATACCATAGAATTGCGTGCCGGCGGCTGTATATGGGATAGAAGCATCCGGTGTACCACCATTCATCACCCACGTGAGCGTGTGCGTTACGCGCACGTATTCATAGGTGATAGTCGTAGAACCATCGGCAGCGATAGTATCGCTAAGACGAACCGGAGAAATGAATCCCTCGTAGATGAGTGTATCCGGTGTGATGGTATCACCCGTCGTGCCTTGGAAGATCTGCGTTGAATCGAGTGTATAGCCCACTCCATTCTCATTCATGAGATAGTGGAGAACGGTATATTTCGTGTCATTGCGAGGAGTATAGGTAGCCACACAGATGACATCCGAATCCGGCATTGTGGTAGGCACGCCTGTCCACGCCACGAAGTCGTAACCCACCCGCGTAGCGCCTACAGGAGCCACAATAGGCGTTTCGTAGATAACCGGTCCGGCAGGGGTGAATAGTGACGAACTATCAATCGTACCACCCAGCGTATTCCATGTCAACGTAGGAATCATACGTTCGTAATCGAAGCGGATAACAGTAGAGCCATCGGCAGCAATGGTCTCATTTTTAGCCGCAGGCGTAACGAAACCTGTGTAGGATTTTTCGGGAACGACAGTCTTGACAGCATCTGCCGTGCCATCGTACTTGAGCACTACTTCTTTGAGCGTATCGGGATACGTGCCGGTTAAGTCAGCGCGGTAGTATTCTACCGTATAAGCGATGGTGGTATCAGCTATCCATGTTGCCGTATAGGTGACATCGGAATCGGGCATGGTAGCAGCTACGGCAGGAGTCCATGTATCAAATGTGTAGCCAGTCTTGGTTGGGGTAGCAGGTTGAGCAATAGGTGTTTCGTACATCACTAAGCCGTAGAGGTAAGAACCGACGAGCGGATCACCATCGGTAGTCCAAGTTAATGTATAGGCATTGCGCAGGTAATAGTAATTAACCACCGTAGAGCCATCGGCTGCAATAGTAACCGTCTGCGTGACGGGAGCTGTAAAACCGGTGTAGGTCTTGACCGCCGGAGTCACTTCAGCATCGGTAGTACCCGCGAGAGTATCGGACTCGGTAGGAGTAGCAGGATAAGTACCGCCTAAAGTCTGGCAGAAGTGATTGACTATATACGTGGTGTTGGTTGCCGGAGTCCACTGAGCCACATAGGTGACATTGGAGTCAGGCATCAATGTAGGTGTAGCAGGCAGCCATCCGGCGAGATTATATCCCGCGTAAGCCACATTAGGAACTGTGATAGGTTCTTCGAAGAAATATTGACCTGCCAACGTGTAAGCCCCTGCTTGCACCGAACCACCGTTGAAGTCCCAGTTGAGGTCATACTTGATACGGGTGTAGTAGTAATTAACTTCAGTGCTTCCATCGCCAGCCACTGTGACCGTTTGTGAAGATGGTGATACAAAACCACTATATGTTTTGACGGAAGGAGTAACCTCAGTGCCGCTCAAAGCAGAAAGAGTGTCCGTATCGTGGTTGGTATAAGTCAGTCCATCCAAGTTCATCCATTGGTGGTTGACTGTATAGTTGACAGTCTGTGCCGTCCAAACGGCATAGAGGTTGAAGGTATAACCCGCTGTTGTAGCCAAATCCTGTACATTCTGTCCATCGGTGTATGCCACCACGCCGTCGGTTGTGGTTGCCCAACCGGCGAAGGCATAACCTAAACGAGTAAAGCCATTCGTT
Source organism: Candidatus Colicola coprequi (assembly GCA_018065765.1). Lineage (GTDB taxonomy): Bacteria > Bacteroidota > Bacteroidia > Bacteroidales > Paludibacteraceae > Colicola > Colicola coprequi. The sequence goes on along the minus strand of JAGHSR010000049.1, from coordinate 50 downwards.
GTGAGAGGTTCGCTCATACCAAAATGGTGGGTCGAAGCAGGTGTCGTGCC
>JAGHSR010000107.1 GCA_018065765.1 Candidatus Colicola coprequi | reverse complement strand
GAACAAGTTCAAGGTCGTGGCACGAATGGGGGAGTACCCCATCGTGGTACGCACGCTTGGCCCGAGATGAATAGTTGCGTTATCACCATGGTAGAGGACGAACAAGCTCCCGCTTTGTTAGAGTCTATTAAGAAACTGGATCTCCGAAATGAGGAGATTGGTGTCCGTGCCTTCATGTGGAACGTGGAGGCTACGGTATAAAAATCGTCAATAAGCCGACAATATGCCGGGTGATCCATGCGGGATTTCTTCGTAATCCGTCCCACCCTCCGGTGGGGCGTCTTACAAATCCACAAAAAAAGAGCACTTGTGAGTAAACTCCCAGATGCTCTTAATTTTGTGTCTTTGTGATCCATGCAGGATTCAAACCTGCAACCCCCACATCCGTAGTGTGGTACTCTATTCAGTTGAGCTAATGGACCATGCTTTTCTTTGAAAGCGGCTGCAGAGGTACTGCTTTTTTTTTGAATCAGCAAAATTTTTTTGCAAAAAAATACAGAAGAAGGGCTGTTTTTTATTTTTGCAAAGTATAGATGGCATCCAAATTGCGTCAATAATCGTCTATATCCAAGCCATAACCGACGATAAATTCTTTAGGAATTTCCATGCCTACGTATTTGGGTTTGGCATCGGGGCAGAGGAGAGCCGTAGGTTTGAACAAGAAAGTGCACACTTCCACACTGCGTGCGCCTTTGTCCAACAGATGTTGTTTGTAATAGTGCATGGAGTAGCCCGTATCAACGATGTCTTCGATGACGATGATGTCCCTGCCGGAGATGTCTTCGTTCAGTTCCACCAATTCGCGTACCTCGCCAGTGGACGCTGTTCCTGAGTAGGATTTAAGCCGAACAAAAGCCATACGTGATCGCAGTGATATTTGGCGGAATAAGTCGGCAGCGAAAATAAAAGCACCATTAAGAACGCATACGAAAAGCGGCTCGCGTCCTTTGTAGTCGTGATTGATGCGTTCTGCGACTTGTTTGACAGCATCAGCAATCTGTGTGGCGTTGATGGATTCCACAAATGTCAATCCTTGTTCTTGGATAGTTTTCATAATATGTGATAGTTTATCGATATTTACTTTCTTGTACATCCCCCAACAGGCTCAGGTAACTTTCGTAGCGGGACATAGCTATTTTGTTTTGAATGACAGCCTCGTATACTGCACATCCCGGTTCGTTTGTGTGCAAGCAATTGCTATAGCGACAATTGCGCCCTACGGCAAACAGTTCACGGAAGTAATGTGAGATTTCTTCTTTCTCCATCTGCACAGCGCCAAATCCTTTGATACCCGGTGTGTCAATAATCCATCCTGATAGGGGGTCACGCAGAGGGTACATAGCGGAGAAGGTAGTGGTATGCATGCCTTTGTCGTGTGCGTCGGATATCTTGCCGGTGCGTGTCACTTGTTCGCCTAAGAGCGCATTGAGAATGGTAGATTTGCCCACGCCGGAGTTGCCTGATAGTAGGGTCACTTTGCCGGACAGTTGTTGTGCAATCGTATTGAGCAGGGTGTGTGCAGGTGTGTTGTCCTCGCTCAAATGAATGGCGCTAATGGCGAGTGTGGAGTAGCCAATAGATTCGTATAGGTTGCGTAGTGCGTCCAGTTCCTGTTGCTGCTCTGACGAGAGTAGGTCTATCTTGTTGAAGATGAGCAGAGCCGGTACGCGGTAGGCTTCGGCAGTGGCGAGAAAACGATCGATGAAAGTAGTGGATGTGATAGGGTGATGTAGTGTAACAATGAGTGCCACCTGATCGATGTTGGCGGCCAAGATGTGACTTTCGCGGCTGAGGTTGGTAGAGCGGCGAATGATGTAGTTGCGTCGTTCGTCGATGTCGGTAATCCAATTGGTTCCGTCCGGCAGTGTCTCTACCTGCACGTAGTCGCCTACGGCAACGGGGTTGGTAGAGCGTATGCCTTTCACGCGAAAGTTACCCTTCACATGTGCTTCTATCGTTTCTCCCTTGTCGAGCAGAACGCGATAGGCTGATCCTGTCGTGGTGATGATGAGTCCCCGCATCAGACGGTCATAATCTCCTTTTCCTTCTTGGCGAAGACTTCATCGATTTGTTTGATGAACTTATCGTGCAGTTTTTGCACTTCGTTCTCTGCATCCTTTTCTGCGTCTTCGGGCAGTCCCTCTTTGATTTGTTTTTTGAGGGTTTCGATGGCATCGCGTCGAGCGTTGCGGACGCTTACTTTGGCATTCTCAGCTTCGCCCTTGCATTGTTTGGCCAGTTCGCGGCGGCGTTCCTCAGTCAGAGGAGGAATGATAAGACGAATGACTTCACCGTTGTTGTTAGGCGCTAAGCCGATGTTGGAGTTGATGAGAGCACGTTCAATAACGCTGAGCATGTTTTTCTCCCAGGGTTGAATCTGGATAGTACGAGCGTCAGGGGTGGTGATGGTGGAGACGTTGGCAAGAGGTGTTAGTGAGCCGTAATAATCTACGCGAACGGGATCAAGAATACGAGCTGAAGCCTTGCCGGCACGGATGTGTGCCAGTGCGTCATCTAAGTACATGACAGCGGCCTCCATTTGGTCGGAAGCATCGCTTTGGATTTGTTTGGGTTCTATCATACTATTTAGGGTTTTACGAGGGTGCCGATTGTTTCACCCCGGATTACTTTCATCAGGTTGCCAACGACGTCCATATTGAACACATAGATTGGCATATTGTTTTCTTTGCACATGGTGATAGCTGTTAGGTCCATCACTTTGAGTCCACGTTGCAGTACCTCATCGTAGGTGATGGTAGTGAACTTGGTGGCGTTAGGGTCTTTCTCGGGGTCGGCTGTATAGATGCCATCCACTCGAGTTCCCTTGAACATCACATCGGCTTCTATCTCTATGGCGCGCAGTGCTGAGGCTGTGTCGGTGGTGAAATAGGGATTGCCTGTACCACCTGCCAAGATAACCACATTGCCTTTTTCGAACAAGCGCAGGGCTTTGGACTTGTTGTAGAAGTCGCCTACGGGTTCCATGCGTACGGAGGTAAGGACACGCACTTTTTGTCCGATAGCTTCGAGTGCTGAACTGAGAGCGAGGGAGTTGATTACAGTGGCGAGCATGCCCATTTGGTCGCCTTTGACACGGTCAAAACCTTTTTGTGCACCACTCAGTCCGCGGAAGATGTTGCCACCTCCGATAACGATACCTATCTCGATACCGAGATCTGCTATTTGTTTGATTTGTCGTGCGTAGTCGTTCAGTCGTTCGGGATCAATGCCGTAGCCTTGATTACCCATGAGGCTTTCGCCGGATAGTTTGAGCAAAATACGATGGTACATAGT
>JAGHSR010000006.1 GCA_018065765.1 Candidatus Colicola coprequi | reverse complement strand
CCACTTAAAACCGCATTTAGCATCATGCGTATCACAATATCCATTATTGTGGCAACAATTCCTACAAAGATGATGCTTGTTATCAATAGTCGGGTATCACGATTGCGTATGTGTGTCAATTCATGTCCTATTACACCTGCCAATTCGTCGTCATTCAGACAATCAATAATTCCCGTAGTCAGGGTCACGGCATACGACTTTTGGTTGATGCCACTGGCAAATGCGTTCAGTTGCGAGTCTTCTACGATATTGACCTGCGGCATTTCCATACCGCAACTCATACACAAGTTCTCCACAATATTGTACACGCGCGGGTTGTCTTTACGGTCCAGCGGCTTAGCGTGAACAACATTTTTTATCATGGATGCGTTGCAGAAATAGGCAATGGTAAACCATATGGCTACTATTCCTATCACCCACGGCATAGCTAAAATAAAATTGTAGGTAATGAGTTCGTAGTTTATTGGACACTCTCCCTCTATTGCCCCTGAGTCAATTATCTCAAAAATGAATAGAAACAACCAAACCATCCCCAATATGATGCAGGGGAAGGCTATCAAAAGTAGCACAGATAGCGCATTGTTGCGACCAATCTGAGTATGCATGCCAACATATTTCATGCTGTGAGAAAATCTACAATCAAAAATCAAAATTTCACCTCTGGTGCTTTCTCGTAGGCTGCGCGATCTGTTGCTGCTATCTCAAACATCGGCTCTTTCGCAAAGTGGAACATGCCTGCCACAATGTTCGATGGGAATACCTGTACGGCATTGTTCAGCTCTTTGGTGGCAGAGTTGAAGAACCTGCGCGAAGCGGCCAACTTGTTCTCGATGTCCGACAACTCGCCTTGTAATTGCAGGAAATTCTGATTGGCTTTCAGGTCAGGATATGCCTCCAACGAGACGCGCAGACCGGCCAAAGCGCTACTCAACTTGGTGTCAGCAGCTATCTTTTCGTTAATATTGCTCGCTCCCATGGCGGCAGTACGGGCTTCGGTTACACGTTCCAACAGTTCCTTTTCGTGCGCAGCATAACCTTTAACCGATGCCACCAATTGTGGTACCAAGTCGTAGCGCTGCTTGAGCTGTACATCGATGTTGGCAAATGCGTTCTCGCGGTTATTGCGAAGTTGAATGAGGCGGTTGTATAAACCAATTACCCAAATGATAAGCAGTACAACGACTGCACCAATAATAATTCCTGTTGTCATACCTAATTTATTTATTAATGTTTAGTTTGTTAATAGGGGCAACTTTAATTCGTTCCCTTTAGGTCAAGGAAACTAATCATAGAACATACCATTGTTGTTTTTGCGGCAAAAGTACTCAAAAAAAACGGATTACACAAATAAATTTGCTTAATTCGAAAAAAAGTAGTACTTTTGTGGCGAATTAGCATGATCGACGTCCCTCAAATAGAAATAGTCGGTGCTCGGGTTCATAATCTCAAAAACGTGAGTGTGAATATCCCTCGTGGCAAATTGACGGTGATTACAGGGCTTTCCGGCTCGGGCAAATCATCGTTGGCATTCGATACGATCTTTGCTGAGGGACAACGTCGATATATTGATACTTTCTCCAGTTACGCTCGGGGCTATATTGGTACGATGCAACGTCCCGATGTGGACAAGATTACAGGTCTGTCTCCTGTTATCTCTATTGACCAGAAAACAACCGGTAAGAATCCTCGTTCTACCGTAGGCACTGTCACGGAAGTGTACGATTATTTGCGTCTGCTCTTTGCTCGGGCTGGTGAGGCTTACTCCTATCGGACAGGGGAAAAGATGATTAAGATGACCGATGAGCAGATTGTCGATGTGCTGATGCACGACTACATGGGAAGCAAACTACTCCTCTTAGCTCCGTTGGTTGTCAATCGCAAGGGACACTACCGCGAATTGTTCGACTCGATTCGCAAGAAAGGCTTTCTCTATGCTCGCGTTGATGGCGAGGTGATGGAGCTTGTCCCGAATATGAAAGTGGATCGTTACCGGAATCACAATATCGAAGTGGTCGTTGATCGTGTTAAGATAGCGGTTTCCGACGACTACAAACGTCTGCGCCAAAGTGTGGATAAAGCCATGCAACAGGGGGATGGCGTCATGATGGTGGTTGATGCCAACGGGGGCGAACCACGATATTTCTCCCGTAACCTTATGTGTCCCACCACAGGACTAAGCTATCAGGAACCTGCACCGCACACATTCTCTTTCAATAGCCCCAGTGGTTGGTGTCCTTGCTGCAAAGGGCTTGGCAAGATTAAGTCTGGAGACACGAACGCCCAAGATTCCGAGTGGAACGACATAGTGCACGATGATACCGATTGGTACAAACGTATGGTACAATACGTGACAGAGCAGGAGGAGAAGGATAATACGGATCAAGAGGAATGGTTGCTTTGTCCCGAATGCAAGGGCAAACGTCTCAACAAGGAAGCACTCAGTTACCGTTTTGCCGGCAAAAACATAGCCGAAATGGCAGAACTTGATATCGACCAACTTCTCGACACATTGCAGCACATTACCCCGGATAGCGTTTCTTCCAAGCAAATGGCAATCGCCGAACCTATCGTTAAGGAAATATGCACGCGCCTGCAATTTATGGTTAGTGTGGGACTTAGTTATCTCAGTCTCGCCCGTTCCTCCGAGAGTCTTTCCGGCGGTGAGAGCCAGCGCATTCGGTTAGCCACGCAGATTGGTTCACGACTTGTGAATGTTCTCTACATCTTGGACGAACCCTCTATCGGACTGCATCAGCGTGACAACCAACGCTTGATTGATTCGCTCAAGCAGTTACGTGATATGGGCAATTCGGTTATTGTTGTAGAGCACGATGAGCAGATGATGCGTCAAGCCGACTATATAGTAGATATAGGTCCCAAAGCAGGTCGCTTGGGTGGGCATATTGTCTTTGCAGGTACGCCTGCCGAATTGTTGCAAACCGACACCCTCACTGCCCGCTTTCTCGCCAATAATCGTGCGTCGGACATCGTGCAGAACGAACTCCATACTGATAATAGGGCATCGTGCACCGTACCTTGTGATTCCACTTCCCTCGTTCTTACCGGTTGCCGAGGCAATAACCTACGGGATATCACGGTTGCTTTCCCTTTGGGTAAAATGATTTGCGTGACGGGTGTGTCAGGTTCCGGCAAATCCACGTTGGTCAACCAAACGCTCTATCCCATTCTCAGCCGCAGGTTCTACCGCTCTTTGCTCAAACCGTTGGACTATGACCAGTTGTTCATTCGTCATAATGGCGAGCGGGTGGACGATAATCAGCTGACGCACTATATCGACAAGGTGATTGCTGTTGACCAATCTCCTATTGGTCGTACCCCACGCTCCAATCCGGCCACATACACCAATGTCTTTTCCGACATCCGCGAGCTCTTTGCTCAGTTACCCGAATCGCGTATGAGGGCTTGGAAAGCCGGTCGGTTTAGTTTCAATGCCAAGGGAGGCCGTTGCGAAGAATGCGCGGGCAATGGCTACAAAACGATTCAAATGCACTTTATGCCCGATGTCTATGTGCCCTGCGAAGTGTGCGGCGGACAGCGCTACAACCGCGAGACACTGGAGGTCCGCTTCAAGGGAAAGACTATCTACGATATATTGGATATGACGGTCAATCAGGCAGTTGAGTTCTTTGAGAGTCAACCATACATACTCAAGAAAATCAAAACCATTCAAGAGGTGGGTTTGGGCTATATCAAACTTGGTCAGTCGTCCACCACTTTGTCGGGTGGAGAGAGCCAACGCATCAAGTTAGCCGCCGAACTCGCACGACCTGCTACTTCCAAGACCTTATATATATTAGATGAACCTACCACCGGCCTGCACTTCGAGGATATTCGTGTACTCATGTCCGTCTTGCGCAAATTGGTTGACAAGGGCAATACGGTACTCATCATCGAGCATAACTTAGATGTAATCAATGCCTGCGATTACCTCATCGATATGGGACCGGAAGGCGGTCGTGGAGGCGGTTTGGTCGTGGCGCAGGGCTCCCAAGCGGACGTCCGACAAACCCCTGATAGTATCACAGGGCGATTTTTATAAAAAACCATTAGTTAGTCAGCCGACCTTACCGCAACTTGTCTGAAATTATGATCAAATCATCTCTCGCCATAATATGTATCGTGTTGAGCATCGTTTTGCTCCTGCCAATGATATGCCGTCGTTTGCACATCCCTGCCATTGTGGGTTTTATCTTAATGGGTATGGGTATTGGCCCTCTGGGGTTCAATCTCATTGCTGAGAGCGAAACCATCCGTGTACTTGGACAATTGGGCATGCTTTACATCATGTTCCAGTCCGGCAGCGAAATGGACTTGGGAGAGATGAGAACCCAACGCTGGAGATCCACCTTTTTTGGTGTTTATACTTTCTCTTTGCCCTTTGTCTTAGGTTTGCTAACATCGCATTATCTGCTTTCTTTAGATTGGACTACATCCACCTTGTTAGGCGCTATGTATGGTAGCCATACCTTGATGACCTATCCCATTGTTTCGCGTTATGGCTTGCAGAAAAATCGTGCCGTCACCATCGTGGTGGGGGGAACAGTTTTGGCTTTGACCGTGTCCTTGATTATCTTGGCCGAACTGACACATCCTGTGGATTTCTTCAATATCTGGACTATTCTTGGCATCGCTTTCTATGTCTTCGTGGTTCTATGGGCATTTCCTGTGGGAGGGCGCTGGTTCCTCAAGCGCTATCAGGACCCTGTGGCAGATTATATTTTGATGATGTTGCTGCTTGTTCTGGCGGCTGAAGGGGCTTCGCTGATTGGATTAGAACCCATCTTAGGCGCTTTCATTGCGGGCATAGCACTCAATCCGCTATTGCCCAACCACTCACCTTTGATGAGCCGTGTTACTTTTGTGGGTAATACTATCTTTGTCCCTCTCTTCCTGTTTAGTGTTGGTATGCTCATCGATGTGTCCGCTTTCTTCAGCAGTTGGACGGTCCTTATGATAGCCGGTGTCATGATTGCTACCAAACTGCTGGGCAAATGGCTGGCTGCGGCTCTGTCTCAATGGCAATTCCGCTTGCTGAATATGGAGCGACAACTCATTTTTGGTCTTACGCACGCTACAGCTGCCGGCACATTGGCTATTGTGCAAATTGGTTATAACGCCGGTATCTTCTCGTCCGAAGTGCTCAACGCTGCGGTGCTTATGATTTTGATTCTCAGTACTATTTCGTCTTTTGTCACCGAACATGCCACCAAACAACTTGCTTTGCAGGAAGAAGCTCGCTTGGCGGTGGACAAAGATGTGGACGAGTGGCTGGTC
>JAGHSR010000118.1 GCA_018065765.1 Candidatus Colicola coprequi | reverse complement strand
GAACTGCTTTGAGTATTCCAAACTGACATCATACTGCCGTGTTTCTTCGGGTTGAAGTGCTATATTACCGACATCCGTATAATATAAGTCATTAAAGGTAGGCATGCGGAAAATCTACTTATAGAAGGCACGTATAAACCATTGTTCCTTCAATAACGGCTGATAACTCAAGAACACCGCCGGAGTAAAACGAGGTTTTTGATTATTGGTAGTTAATCGATGATTGCTTATTCTATCTTCGACAAAGTTCCCCAGTACACTGGCTTGGGCTTGTATCCATTTGTAATGAAACGAGGTTGCTGCCGCTACCAAACCTGTATGACGGACAGGATAAACGAAGTTCGCCATGTTAGACGAAAGGGTATTATAGATATAATCCCCGCTCAATGTCAAGTTCCACCAGTCAAACAGTTCCACCCGGTTAGCCCAACTTATATAAACCTCCTGCTGCAAAAACGTATTGTCAATATACATGAGCGTGGTATCCGGATTGAGATAGCGCATCTTGTCGTTGGCATACTTAGCCGAAACTTGCATCTCCCACCGTTTGCACACTCTGTATTGAAAAGCACCTTGTATAAAAGCATTCCTATCCCATTGCCTTTGCGATGAGGTCCACACATTGCGGATAATGGCACGAGGAATACCCTTGTTGCTTTGGTAGTAGTAACCCTTAATATTCCACTTGCCTTGGGGAAGATAGCCAAACAACCCCATCTCCGCACGGAATGCGTTTATGTCTCCGTTCTGGCGATAACCCGTAGTATCCCACGCCAAACTGCCATCAGGGAAATATTTCTTTATCGTAAATGGATAACGACCCGTAGCAAATGTATATTCTGCATTCATATTGAGACTGACCGTCTCTGAAAGTTTTTGCTCATACAGTACGGATGGATTGATTAAGCCAAAACTTCCGGCTTTCATACCTACCACAATATTGTAGTTCTTGCCTTGCTCAAACACAGGTCTCCGCGTACGAAGATAAATCGTACCTGCCGACCCAAAATCCTTGGCAGACTGCAACGACTCCGTTTTCTGACCATTATAAAGAGAAATACTTTCGATGTTCTCCAGCGAGAACTTACCCAAATCGACAGTACCATTTTGGGCATTGCCCACCTCTACGCCATCGTAGAAGACCCCTACATGGTGACTTCCCATCGAACGTATATCTACCGTTTTTATACCGCCTACTCCTCCATAGTCTTTGATCTGGACACCGGAAAAATAACGCAGGGCATCCGCTACTGAGTGAACGGACAAGTCTAACAGACGTTCGCCTTCTAAACGTTGAGCGGGTACTACTATAGGCTGTTTCTTTGCCACAACCGACACCTCTTCCAATACGAAATGGGAAACAGAGTCTATATCTGACTCTGGTACCGCCCATGCCGCAGGAACACACATTGAGCATAGCAAAGACAATATGTAAAAAATATTCTTCTTCATTGTTCAATCCTAATCCCGGAGGATGAATCAACATGCAAGAGGTTGTCTTCTGACTTATCTCAGTTCCTGTTTGTAGCCTTCCCGAATTTCTAAGCCGGTCGCCAGTCGCCTGTCGCCTGTAGCCTGATTTTCAGTGACTTAAGATGTCAAACAATCCCTATAGAGAATCACAGCAGCGGGTCTGTGCAGGATTCGCACCTGCTTCCATTACCAATTGCGAGTGCAAAGGTACGACATTTTTTCGATATATGCAAATTTTTCGTGCATTTTGTAAAAAAATTTGCACGATACAGAATTTTTTTGTAATTTTGTAGCGCAAATTAAATCTATACATTATGGAAACATTAGATTGGCTCGTTATTTCAGTATTTGTTTGTGCACTCATTGGTATCGTAGTGCACGTCATTCGTCAAAAAAACAACAACTCTGCGGATTATTTTTTAGGAGGTCGTGATGCTACGTGGCTCGCTATCGGTGCCTCTATTTTTGCATCTAACATCGGTTCGGAGCGCTTGATCGGTCTTGCCGGTGCGGGAGCGTCTTCGGGTATGGCGATGGCGCATTGGGAGATACAAGGATGGATGATTCTGCTGCTCGGTTGGGTGTTTGTTCCCTTCTATTCCCGCAGCATGGTTTACACTATGCCGGAGTTCCCTGAGCGGCGATATAACAAACAGTGCCGTACGATCCTGTCCGTCATCTCGCTCATCAGTTATGTGCTCACGAAGGTTGCCGTCACCGTTTATGCCGGCGGATTGGTTTTCCAGCAGGTGTTCGGCATTGAGG
>JAGHSR010000012.1 GCA_018065765.1 Candidatus Colicola coprequi | reverse complement strand
CAACTGCAACCACTACTCGTGGTGCAGCTGCAACATCTACACCCTCATCGACCCGCGGCACATCCGCATCTACCAGACGATGAGGTCACATTCAGTCTCGCTTGCAGTATTTGGAATAAGATTCTATGAAACGTTGTGCAGCTTCGGTGAGAGAACCATAGTACTCTCCACCGGAAGCGTTCATATGCCCACCACCACCAAAAATGTCGTGGCAGAAAGTGTTGACAGGGCGATTGCCCTGACTGCGCATGGAGATTTTAACCTTGATTTTGCTACCACCTGCCAGTTCAACCTCTGAAGGAGATACTTTATCCTCACGCATAAAGCAGGAATAATAGACATCTTTGATTTGCAAAGGTAGGTTCACTATACCCTCTGCATCACCCGATTGAAAATTAAATCGGTACAATTCGCGACGTGACAAATAAATGAATGCCAGATGATATTCAGGGAAGATTCGCATCTTTTTCTCCAAACAGTAGCCCATTAGCCGCATACGGTCGGCAGTGTAGGCGTTGAATGTTTGGTTGTAACATTGGTCTTTATTGACCCCTAAACGGACCAAGTTGGCTATGATTTCGTACATCTCGGCATAGTTGGAATTGAAAGAGAAATTCCCCGTATCAGTCATCATCCCTGTATAGAGACAAGTGGCTGCATCCAAATTGATTGGACACATCTGGTTGCTTGTCTCTTGACACGCTACTATCAATCGATAGACGAGTTCGGATGCAGACGGCGACTGGGGACGAACAAAAGCCAAAGTTTGATGAACGATGGATTTCTCAGCTGCTACTATATGGTGATCAATCACGATGCACGGCGTACCTGCGTTAATGCGTTCCACAAGAATCGTTCCCACACTGCCGATACGTTTAGGTTCGTTAAAATCGGTACAAATAATCAGGTCCGCTTCTTGCATTTTGCGATTGGCTTCTTCGCTCTGCTGCTCGTACACGACTATATCCTTCGCTCCCGGCATCCAATGAAGGAAACTGGGGAAAGAATTTGGCACGATATTTGTGACTTCTTTTTCGGGCATGCAACCCTTAATCCAATGGCGGAACCCTAAACTGCTTCCCATAGCATCACCATCGGGTGACATATGCGAGAGAATAACTATTTGCGAGGCATGAGCAATCAATGATTGCACCTGATTTAACTCTTCGGATGTAAATATTTTGGAAATCATGCGGCAAAGGTACTAAAAAATTTGCGCATGTCAAAATTTTGTTGTACTTTTGTCCGCATTTTATAGGAAATTGCGAAAAAGGCGCTTTGGTAGCTTGTGACCAATCCGATAATTCAAACGAACAAACAAACCGAATGATAAATAAAATGAAAAAACTTTTCACAATGGTAATGGCTGTGGCAATGGCTGTGGCTGTTAGTGCACAGGAAGATCCTGTACTGATGACAATCAATGGTAAACCCATTATGCTCTCTGAGTTTATGTACATTTATGAGAAGAACAACCCTCAGAGTGAGAACCAAATTAAATCCATGGAAGACTATTTGGATCTATTCGTTAATTTCAAATTGAAAGTGGCAGAAGCTGAATCACTCGGCTTGGATACTACTGAGGCATTTAAGAAAGAATTGCAAGGCTATCGTGCTCAAGCTACTCCCAAATATTTGCAGGACAAAGCAGCTATAGACAGTCTGATTCGCCTGACCTATTATCGTATGGCGCACCCTCGTTCAGCAGCTCACATCGCTATTCAGTGCCCTATCGGAAACGACTCAGCAGATGCTGCAGCGTTGGCTAAAATACAAGAAATACGCGAACGCGTTACCATCGGCAAAGAGCAAACTATTGGTAAAGGCAAAAAGGCAAAAACCATCCGCGTTCCTGAAGACTTTCTGGATGTAGCCAAGGTGGAAAGTGCTGATCCAAGTGCGCAAGACAATGGTGGTATGTTGGGATTTATCACACCGCTGCGCTATGTGTACGTGTTTGAGGATGTTGTTTACAATACTCCTGTGGGCGAGGTCTCCGAGCCGTTCCATACTCCATTTGGCTGGCATATTGCCAAAGTGATGGAAGAAGGTGAATTTGAGGAAATTCACGCCGCACATATTATGAAAATGGTACGCAATGGAGATGAAGAAACCATCAAAGCACAAAAAGTGGTTATTGATAGTATTTATCAATTGCTGCTTGCCGGTGCTGATTTTGAAGCCACTGCCCAGGCTATGTCCGACGACAAAGGGTCTGCTATGCGGGGCGGTGACCTTAACTATTTCAGTCGTGGTATGATGGTTAAACCCTTTGAGGACGCAGTCTTTTCCATGCAGCCCGGACAAGTAAGCAAACCTTTCCTTAGCCGTTTTGGCTGGCATATTGCAAAAGTGTATGATCATCGCGGCATTCAACCTCTTGATAGCCTATACGGACAATTGGAGAAAAACGTTCAACGTGATGAACGTATGCGCGAAGCAGACAAGAGTTTTGTGGCTAAGGCTCGTAAGGAATATAACCTCAGCAGCCAAATGACCGCCAATGAGGTGCGCCAATATGCAGATGCACACTTGGAAGAGAAATATCCCGAACTCAGAAACCTCGTTCGTGAGTACCACGATGGTATTCTACTCTTTGACGTTAGTTTGGATGCTGTTTGGGATCGTGCTGCCAAAGATACAACGGGACTGAAAGCTTATTTCAAACAACATAAGAAAGAATATACTTGGGATGAACCTCGTTATAAAGGCTATATTATTTACGCCAAGGACGTAGCATCCGCTAAGCAGGCTCGTGCCATCATCCGTAACTCACCTGACTCGATCAATTCATATGTAAATAAATACATCAACAACGATAGTGTTAAGTATGTTCGCATAGAGCATGGCATATGGACCAAGGGGCAAGATGCAGTGGTGGATAGTTTAGGTTTCAAACTTAAAAATACCAACGCCAAAGTGGATGAAAACATGCCTATCGTAATGCCTGTTGGTAAGGTAATTAAGGCTCCGGAGGAGTATATGGACGAACGTCAAAAAGTTACCAGCGCTTATCAGGATGAACTGGAAAAAGCATGGGTGAAAGAACTGCGCCAAAAGTATAATGTGGTAGTTCATCGTGAGGTTTTACCTCAATCACTGACGACCTCTAACGACTAACAATGAACGACTGAAAAACCTTGAAATTCCATCGTTTCATATTGATAACGTTGGCTTTGGCGGCAATGAACATAGCTGCCTCTTTCCTCGTTTGTCGTTGGGATATGACGGGGGATAAACGTTATACTTTGAGCCCGGCAGTAAAACAATTGGTTCGTCAATTGGATGCCCCTCTCACGGTAGAGATTATGCTCACAGGGGATCTCAATGCAGGTTTCAACCGTCTTCGTCAAAGCACCGAAGACATGGTGGAAGAACTGCATAACGTGAATAGGCATATCCTTGTCAATAATAGTGTCGGGAAAAACGATGCCATCAACCCTAATGATGTGAAAGGGTTGACGCCAACAATCATTCATGAACGTCAGAAAGATGGTAAGTCTGTCCAAACCACCGTATATCCTTATGCGCGCCTGTCATACAAAGGTCGCAGTATGGTAGTTGACTTGTTGGAAAATCGCCGCGGACTAAGTGGCGAGGAGAACTTGAATCATAGTATCGAAAATCTCGAATACACGTTCGCAGAAGCTATTCACTCGTTGATGAAAACAGAAGTGGAACGTATCGCTTTTTTGGAAGGACATGGCGAACTAAACGAACGCGAAGTCTATGACTTAAGTTTGGCGTTAAGCAAATACTTCCAAGTGGATCGCGGGGTTATCGGTACCGAAGATGGCGTGTTGGATGATTACAAGGCAATCATTGTGGCTGACCCTAAAAAGCCGTTCAGTGATACGGATAAGTATATCATAGACCAATATATCATGCGAGGGGGACGAGTCCTTTGGCTGTTGGATGGTGTGCAATTCTCCGATGAGATGCTCTCCGATGACGGCTATACACCCATCATTCCGCTGGATATCCATCTCAATGATATGCTTTTCCGTTACGGTGTGCGTGTCAATCCTATACTGGTGCAGGATTTGCAGTGTCAAATGATTCCCATGGAAATCAGTGCTCAAGGACAACGCTCGGGTAACTATCAACCTGTGCCATGGACCTACGCGCCGTTGTTGCTGACAAGCGAAGTCTCACCTATTACGCACGGCGTTATGCAAGTGAGTGCGATGTTCGCCTCTTGCCTTGACATGGTAGGTGGTGAAGATGGTATTCGCAAAGAAGTGTTACTTGCTACATCTTCTGCATCACGCCTAACCAGTGCCCCTGCCAAGGTAGATTTGATGGATCGAGATATGAGTCAAGAGCGTTTTGATGAGGCTTTTGTGCCCGTAGCAGTAAGTTTAGAAGGACAATTCAATAGTATTTTTGCACATCGTCTTCGTCCTGATGGACTTCGTACTACTGCATCCATTCTTCGTCAGAGTGAACAAGTAACCCGCCAGATAGTGGTGGCTGCAGGTAGTATTGCTCGTGGGGAGTGGCAACAGGGACAACCATTACCATTAGGGTATGACCGCTACACAAATACGCAATTTGGTAATCGGGACTTTTTGGTCAATGCTGTTCTTTATTTGACAGATGATGCAGGCCTGATTGCTTTGCGTCAAAAAAGTTTTGCCTTGCGTCTCATCAACGATCAACGCGCTCACGCGCTACGCATACGCGTACAATGGATTAGTATCTTGCTGCCATTACTGCTACTGGCTCTCACCGGAGGAGTAGTCTATGGCGTAAGAAGAAAAAAATATTGTGTTAGGTAATCGGTAATTAGTTAATGATATGAAAAGACAAATCGCCATATTGCTACTGGTTATGGTAGCTGTTGCTACTCAGGCTCAACTGCTCCCTTATCCCATAGATACCATCAATTCAACAGCCGTGTACCGCTATCCGGTTGAGAAAAGTATTGGACTCTATCGCATTAGTGTCAATTTTGGTGTAACGCAGGAGGAAATCATTCGTTGGAATCCGCAACTTGCCAGTCGTGGACTGCGTTTCGATGAGACAATTCTTATTCCGGTAAAGCAGGCAGTTGTTCCCCCTCAACGTGTTGTCAAAGAACCTGAACCTGTTGTTGCACCGGTGGCTCCTGTCGCAGTGGAACAAGCAGTTGCTGTGGCAGATGTGCCTGCTCCTGCTATGATAGTTGCAGATACGGTATCATCTGTAACGAATTTTCTTCTGACAGAACGACATGATGAAATGAATATTATTCGTTTGGCTTTTTTGCTTCCCTTGCAGGCTTCTGTTCCTAAACGAGATGCATCTATGGATCGTTTCTATGATTTCTATGCAGGCGCTTTGCTTGCTGTCAACGCTGCTCAGAAGCGTGATGATTCGGTTGAATATCGGATATATACATACGATATAGCCAAGGATGATCAAGCTCAGCGTGCACTCATGCGCGAAGGTCAACTTCGTGGTATGGACGCCATCATTGGACCTACCTACCCATCGCAAGTAAATGCTGCGGCTGAGTGGGCACTGCAAGATAGTGTATGGACGATTATTCCATTCTCATCTTCGATTGCCAATATCAGCACCAACCCTTATCTTATGCAATTTAATCCTTCTTCGGATATGGAAGCACACGTCATGGCTCAATATCTGGCAGAGAAGGGCGATAGCATCAATTGCGTACTCGTTCGTGCGCAGGAAGACGATATACCTCAGAGTATTCGTGACTTGCATGAAGCATTGGCAACGAAGCGAATACCTTGCACCTACACTACCATTCATGATATATTGGTTGATTCACTTGCTCTTGCACTCAAGGACAGCGTAGAGAATATCATTGTTTTTAATACGGAGAAATATGGTAACCTCATTCCCGTGATGCCGCACTTGCTGCCATGGGTGAGTGCTAAACATTTGACGCTCTATTCACGCTATTCATGGCAGAATGAGAAAATAATTATGAATCAACTTTACACCAGTGTCTTTACCCCTACGGATTCTGTCGATTCAACTTATTCCGCGGCATTTGATACCTATTTCCATCATTCATTGTCCAGTACCTTACCTCGCTATGATTTGTTGGGCTATGATCTGACAACTCAGGTGATAGAGATGTTGACCAAGGATACCATTACTCCATATCAAGGGCTGCAATCTACTATTCGTTATGAGAGAGATTCGGTGGGTAGTGGCTGGAAAAACAAGAATATTCAAGTGATTAGAAAATAGCAATTTGAAATCTCGCTTTTTCATAGTATTTATTTGCCTACTACCGTGTTTGGGCACCTTGGCTCAGCCTCGATTGGCAGAGCCGGAAATGTATGTTGGTGTTCATGGTGGAGCATTGGCTACCATAGTCAATTGGTCTCCGCAGGTTATTGGAACCAGAGATGTGCTAAAACACGCCCTCCTATCCGGCAATGGCGGATTGGTATTTCGTTATTCGCAACACAAGTGTTGTGGTTTGCAGGTTGAAGTCAATTATATGCAACGGGGATGGAGAGAAAATGGATATGATAGCAAAAACGACTTGTCTGTTGCGTACACGCGTCGATTGGACTATATCGAAGTACCATTTTTGGCTCATATTTATTTTGGTAGCCCTAAGTTTCGCGGTTTTGTCAATTTAGGACCACAAGTTGGCTACTGCTTCCATGAATCGGAAGAGGGTACTCAACACACTATCGAAACCACGCAGTACAATCCGATTGAGCATCCTTTTGACTGGGGGGTAGTTGCAGGTTTAGGATTCTACGGTCGAAGCGAGAAAGCTGGTCTATTTCAACTGGAAGCACGATTCCATTACTCTATGGGACATCTCTACGACAATCGAATGGGAGCATATTTTGATAGTTCTAATACGATGAGTGTCAGTCTGAATTTGGCATATATGTTACAAATAAGATCCAAACATAAATCAAACCATAAACAATAAGTATATCAACCGAAAAAACAATAACAAGATATGAGTAAAATATTTGCATTAGCGAACCAAAAGGGTGGAGTAGGCAAGACTACCTCTGCTATCAACTTGTCGGCAGCTCTCGCACGGGCAGGGAAACGTGTTCTACTGATAGATGCAGACCCACAAGCAAATGCGTCATCTGGTTTGGGCGTTGAAATCCGTGGATTGGACAAGACCATCTACGAGTGCTTAGTCAACCACATAGACCCGCATTCAGCTATCGTAGAAACTCCTGTTCCTAACCTAAGTATCATTCCAAGTCATATTGATTTGGTGGGGGCAGAAGTGGAAATGCTGAATATAGAAAATCGAGAACAACTGATGAAACAGGTGCTCAATCAGGTTCGAGATGAGTATGATTGCATCTTGATAGACTGCTCTCCATCGTTAGGACTGATTACGATCAATGCCCTAACGGCGGCCTCATCGGTCATCATTCCTGTTCAGTGTGAGTTCTTTGCTTTGGAGGGAATAGCTAAACTGCTGAATACTATCAAAATCATCAAAGGAAAACTAAATCCTGACTTGCAGATTGAGGGTTTTCTGCTGACTATGTACGACAACCGTTTGCGTCTAAGCAATCAGGTTTATGAAGAAGTGAAACGTCACTTCGGTAATTTGGTTTTTGATACGGTTATTTTCCGTAATGTTCGTCTTAGTGAGGCGCCCAGCCATGCTTGTCAGTCATCGACTACGACCCTCACTCCAAAGGCGCACAATGTTATATAGACTTGGCTAATGAATTGATTAAAAAGAAATTGCTATGATAAAAAAGACCGGACTGGGCCGTGGCCTGGATGCATTGATTGATACCCAAGTTAGTACAGAGGGTTCATCGTCCATCAACGAGATAGAACTCACTAAGATATTTGCCAATCCCGATCAACCTCGTCGCACGTTTGATGAGCAAGCTCTACGAGAATTAGCTACCTCAATCAAGGAACATGGTGTCATATCGCCTATTACACTCCGTAAGAACGAAGATGACACATACATGATTATTGCTGGTGAACGCCGTTTTCGTGCCGCCAAGATGGCAGGTTTGAATGCTATACCCGCCTATATTCGTACTGCAAAGGATGAACAAGTAATGGAGTGGGCTCTGGTGGAGAATATCCAGCGTGAGGACTTGGATTCTATTGAGATAGCACTCGCTTACCAACGTTTGATGGAGGAGTATAAACTGACTCAGGAAAATATGGCAGACCGTGTAGGAAAAAATCGTGCCACCGTGGCTAACTATCTACGGTTGCTGAAACTGCCGGCTGAGATACAGATGGGACTCAAAGAGAAAGTGATTGATATGGGACATGCTCGTGCTATTTTGGGTTCACCGTCAGCTGAGCAACAATTGGCTATCTACAAGCGTATTGTGGAAGAAGGTCTCTCTGTGCGCAAAGTGGAAGGTTTGGTCAATCGTGTCAAGTCGTCCAAAAGACGCAAACTCATTGTGCCCCAAACTACTAATGAAATCAAACAAAAAGAACTGAGCGAACGTCTGGGTACCAAAGTCAAGATTACTTCCAAGCAGATTAGTATCGCTTATTCCGATGAGAAACAACTCAGTGAGATACTCCGCCATATCATTTGAGAAAACTGATCTTCATATTGTTTGTGTCCCTGTCTTGTTTCGTATCTGCACAGCAGGAGATGGATTCTTTGATTGTCTTACATGATACGGATAGTGTGTATGTGATGGAGGATACTACCTATGCCGTAGGTGATACCACTCATCAGCAAATTGCAGTTAGCCACTGGCATCCGGATGCCAATCGCGCTGTGTGGCTCGGAGCCATCGTACCCGGATTGGGACAGATATACAACCGCAGTTATTGGAAGCTGCCTATTGTTTATGGAGGGCTTATGGGGTGTGCGTATGCTATCACCATCAATCAGAGCAAATACGATGAATATAAACTTGCTTACCGTGATATCCTCATGGATGCAGGCTCTTTGTCGCAGGACCCTCTTCGTTCTTACAATGCTATTTTGCCCAAAGGTTATACTATTCAAACGATGGGGGGACAAGACAGATATACTACTTTCCTCAATAACAATCAGAACAAATACCGCCGTTATCGCGACTATTCCATTTTGGCAACGGTGATAGTCTATGCCTTGTCACTGATAGATGCCTATGTAGATGCACAGTTATTTGATTTTGATATCTCTCCGGACCTAAGTCTCAATGTAGAACCTCAAATTTACCAGGACATGCAGCGCCAACGTTCTGCCGAAGTTAAACTGGCTATATCATTCTAACGTGAAACATTTGTTTTTTACCATATTGCTTCTATGCACATGCAGCGTTTTACATGCACAGGTCAGTGAACCCGTCTCATCTGACACATTGTTCCAAGATTCTGTTTGTGTGGAGGAGCAACTCTCCTTCGACCAGACGTTGGCATGGATTGACACCACTGCATGTACATCCGATACGGTAATAATTGACCTGCCTGATTCCGTGTACAAAGCTCGTTTGCAGGAACTTCCGTTTGTCGTGGAGGTGCCTTACAATCAGGTAGTACGAGGTTATATAACGCGCTATCTCAAGTCTGCTCGTCGTTTGGCTATGCTATGCCGTATGTCGGAATACTATTTTCCCATGTTTGAGGATAAACTTAATCAGTACGATTTGCCATACGAACTGGCGTATATGGCTGTCATCGAATCAGCACTTAATCCTCAAGCACGTTCACGCATGGGAGCGGTAGGATTATGGCAATTCATGCCTTCTACAGGTAAGATTTATGGCTTGGAAATCAACTCTTTAGTGGATGAACGTATGGATCCCGTTCGATCTACAGACGCGGCTTGTCGTATGCTTCGTTCTCTATATGGCACATTTCAAGATTGGAACTTGGTCATTGCTGCATACAATTGCGGTCCGGGTAATGTAAAAAAAGCTATTGCTCGCGCAGGGGGGAAACGTGATTTTTGGTCTATATATCCTTATTTACCTCGTGAAACACGAGGCTATCTGCCCATTTTCATAGCAGCAACTTATGCTATGAACTATGCCGATGCTCATGGCATATGTCCGGCATACACCGATCGCACGATGGTTACCGATACGATTATTACTCAAGACCGCATACACCTACAGCAGGTAGCAGATATGATGCAAATCGATTTGCAAGAACTACGTCGCCTCAATCCTCAATATGCACGCGACATCCTTCCGGGAGGTAGCAAAGCGTACGCATTGTGCCTGCCGGAACAACGGGCTGTGGAGTTTATACAAATGCGTGATACCATACTAAATCATCGTGCTGACGAACTGGTCAACAACCGTCGTGCTGAGATTGATTTATTGCAAAAAACTTCGCTCAACGGAGGGTATTCGGTGAATGGTATAACGTATTATAAAATCAAAAGTGGCGACACGCTGGGAGGTATAGCCAAGAAATTTCATTGTACGGTTAAGCAACTGCAACGATGGAATCACCTGAAAGATACTACCATTCGTGCCGGCAAAACATTACGCATTGGAGGCTGATATGGAACCTAAAAAAGTATTTTATTCATTGAGCGAGGTTATGGCCCTTACCGAACTTCCTGCGGCAACACTTCGTTATTGGGAGCAACGTTTTGACGAACTTTCTCCCCGCAAGGATGGTCATGGCAATCGCTACTACACCGAACAAGACTTGACGCTTATCAAGCAGATAAAATATATTCGTGATGAACTGAAAATCACACGCATAGAGGCAATTAGGAATGAACTGAAATCCGGCAGTCGTAATACCGACGCACGCCAACGTGCTACAGAGATTTTGCTTCGCCTTCGCCAACAATTAGTCGATTTAAGAGCAAGTATATGAAAAACTTTGATTGGAAAAAACTATTGCCTTATGTAGTGGCAATTATCGTGTTTGTCGTGATAGCAATGTTGTATTGCTCGCCTCTGTTAGATGGCAAGGTGCTGCAAGCTGGGGATGTCAATAACTGGAAAGGTGCTGCACAAGAAGCCCGGGAGTTCTACGACAAAGAAGGATATAGTCCGTGGTGGACCAATTCGATGTTTGGAGGTATGCCGACCTATCAGATTACAGGAAACTTGCCATCTGGTCTTGTTCGTGCTCATGTGGAACATATCTCGCACTTTGGTTTCTTTGAGGATTTCAACGCCATCGGAATCATTGCCGCCTATTTCTTCGGCTTTTTCCTCATGTTGTTGTGCTTTGGAGTGAGCCCGTGGCTGAGTCTCATAGGTGGCTTGGCAATAGGTTTGTCTTCGTATTTCTTCCTCATCATCCCTGCCGGACACATTACGAAAGCCGTTGGTTTGGGCTTTTTAGCACCCATGATAGGTGGCTTCTATGCCATCTTCCGAAAGAAATATTGGTTGGGTGCGCCGTTGTTGATTATTTATGGTATTTTAGGTATTACGTCGCATCCGCAGATGACGTATTATGTCTGCATGTTATTGGGTATCATGGCAATAGCCGAGTTATATGTCCATATTTCTGAAAAACGTTGGAAAGATTTAGGCATAGGCATAGGTACACTTGTCATTTGTGGTTTGCTTATCTTTGGCACCAAACTCAGTTGGTGGCAGTTAAACCAAAGTTATCTCAAGGAGACCATGCGTGGAGGACATAGCGAATTGACCCAACCCGATGTAGATAAGTCCAAACCTGCCGGATTGGACATTGATTACGCTACGGCGTGGAGTTATGGCAAAGCCGAGACCTTTACCTTCCTCATTCCTAATTTTATGGGTGGTGCCAGTGGCTATAATGTAGGCGAAAAGTCCGTGCTATACGAGGAAATGGTAAAAGCGCGTGTGCCTCGTGGATCTGCCAAGCAGTTCTGCCAGCAAGCACCCACTTATTGGGGAGAAAAGGCATTCACATCAGGACCGGTGTATATGGGAGCTATTATTTGTTTTCTCTTTGTCTTAGGTCTGATTATCGTTCCCGGACCATATAAATGGGCACTGTTGATTGCCACTATCTTCTCTGTTCTATTGGCTTGGGGACGTAATTTTATGCCCCTTACGCAGTTCTTCTACGACTACTTCCCTATGTACAACAAGTTCCGCGCTGTGGAGTCCATCCTCATTGTAGCCGAAATAACCATACCTCTATTGGGCTTCCTTGCCTTGCAACAACTTACCTCTTCCCCTACAGGGGGAAGTCGGAAGGGGGCTCGTCCTATTCTCATTGCCGCCGGTATCACTGCCGGTATCTGTCTCTTCTTCGCCCTCTTTGGCGGTATGATGGACTTTACCAGTTCGTATGATGCTCAATGGAAAGGACAGGTAGGTGATTTATACGACCTTATTCTTGACCAACGTGCTGCTATGCTCAAGGCAGATGCTTGGCGCTCATTTATCTTTATCGGTCTTGCCGCTGCCACATTGTTGGGGTATTTACATCTTACATCGCAGCGGTCTAACAGCGAAAGCGGTCCTTCAGCGAAGCGGTCCTTCAGCCCGAAGGGCGTTCTGTACACCATCCTCGGTGTACTCATCTTGGCGGACATGATTCCTGTGGACCGTCGTTTCTTCAATAGCGATAATTTCGTCAACAAGAAGGATGATAACCGCTTTTTTGCTATGCAACCTTGGGAGGAACAGATTTTGCAAGACAAGGCGTTAAACTATCGTGTGCTCAATGTGGCAACCAATACATTCAACGATGCTCGCACGTCTTATCGTCTCAAGTCCATCGGTGGTTATTCGGCTGCTAAACTGCGTCGTTACCAAGACCTGATAGATGCGCATATCAGTCGCAACAACTGGAACGTACTTAATATGCTCAATACCAAGTATATCATTACGCGTGATGGCGTGTTCCCCAATCCGGAGGTGTTGGGTAATGCGTGGTTTGTAGATTCGCTCCTTTGTGTCAATACCCCCGATGCCGAATCGGAGGCGCTCAATACGCAGGACCTGCGTCGCGTGGCAGTTATGGATACCACCTTTGCTCCTAACCAAATTTTGGTCCGTGATTGGTACGGGTCTTTCCCGACGGTCGACCGACGGTCGACTGACAGTCGACCGACAGTGAGTGCAGACGTTGTGCTGACATCGTACGCCCCTAATAAACTCGTTTACGAGGCACAAACGGACTCTGCTCAATTGGCTGTCTTCTCGGAAATATACTACCCACATGATTGGCACTTGTACATAGATGGCGAAGAATCGCCTATATACCGAGTTAACTATACCTTTCGTGCTGCCCTCATTCCACAAGGAAAGCACGAACTCGTTATGGAATTCGTGCCTGCTGCTCTTCAAACGGATAAGTGGTGTATGGCTATCCTGATTTTGGCTATTATACTTAGTTTGGCAGCGCTTGGAGTACATCTTTTCTCCAACGCTCGCCAATAAGAGCCATATCAAATGATTGGGCTTTTTCAACGGCTGCGGCTCCCATCTGAAGACGCTTTTCGGAGTTAAGCATCAACGCAGCCAAAGATTCATACATAGCATGTAGATCGTTGTCAGGAACAACGATGCCGTTCTCGTCGTGGTCAATAATCTCATGGGCTGCAGCATACGAGTTGAACACACTCGGAATAACCCCTTGGGGCATACTTTCCATAATAACCATCGGCCAACCTTCATGCGAAGAAGTGGATAGTAATATAGACGCTTTTTTATAATAAGGTTGTGGGTCTTGCCTTCCTGCCAAAACAGCATGCTTAAGGTGATACTTTTGTATGAGCCACTTGTAGTATCCTTCTGAAACACCTTCACCTATAATCGTCAGTTTCCAATCGTTGAGATGAGGATTCTTTTCTATCATCTGCCAGACACGTAAGGCGTACGAAATGCGTTTAGTAGGTTCATATAGGCGACCAACAATGATAACTTCTTTCTCCTTGTGAAGCAAATCTTCCTGATGGATATACTCCCCAAAAGGCAGAGGATTGGGTATAACTGCAAATTTATCGTCTCGGGTAGAGTGGGCTATGTCCAAATATTGCTTAACATACTCTTGGGAAAAGACAACCACTTTATCAGAGGTATCCAAAGGACGCGCATATCTATCTCGAATAACTGCTTGGATAAGTCTGGAACTTATCGGACGGCTTATAGTAATGAGCCATTTTTTCAAAGTATCTACAAACTGCTCTTTGTGCGTCAAGTTGTAATAGACCATAGAAAAAGCAGTATAGGAGCATGCCTCGTATCCGGGCATAAAATGAATACAATATGTAGTCTTTATATGACATGAATGTGCTATCTTATTGATGAGATGGATTACCCGAACATACTCAATATTAGACACATTGATAACGATTCTATCGATGTGATTGGCTATCAAAAAACTTTGTAATTCACCTTCGTTGAGAGGTAAAGTCAGTTGTAAACCCGCAGAAAAGACCTCTGACAATCCTCTCGGATTAGCATTAAAATAGGCGTTAAAACAGGTGTCTCCTGCTTGAACAAAATAAGTACTTAATGCTGTAACTACACGATTGATACCCGTATTGTCGTTGGCACTTGCAGAGGTGCATTCGTAATTCGTTATTTGTAGGATATTCATGGCGGACCTTTTATAGTAATCCCTTTGTTACATTTCTTCTAAATAGAATCAGTTTATTACCTTTCGCAGGGTGCCCTTGCAAGCAATAGCCTATCCACAAAACCAGCGTACCTCCCCATTTGACGGCTTCTAAGAATAGTCGCTTGCTATATTCCATCTTCGAAATGGCGAGTGTTCGTTGTCGCTCACTAATGCCCATTTGGAGAGTAAGTCGATCAAAATAATCTTGCTGCAACTTATGCGGTGGAATGGAGTGATGCAACACCGGCCAAGGCAGATAAAGCACTTGCATACCTAATTTGTGCATTTTGTCAAAAATATCTTTCTCTTCACTTCCCATCAAGTTTCCGCCTTTGCGCCCAAGAGCAGTGTTATGTGGTCCCACTTTTTCAAACACCTCTTTGCGATAAGCGGAATTACCGCCTCCCGGGTAGCGTCCTTTGGGATATTCACGCACCTTGTCGCCATAATCCATCCAAGCAGTCAAGAGGGCTTTCGTATAAGGTGTCATCCATGTAGGTTCCTCGCCTTCTTCGTACATGGGTTGAATAGGACCGCCTGCTGCCATCGTTTCAGGGTGAGTAGCAAACCAATCGGCATAGTCCTTCAAGTAATGGGCATCCACTAAAGCATCGTCATCGACAAACACGATAATATCTCCCTTGGCTTCTTGAAGACCTTTATTTTTGGCTGCCGATAAACCTTGCTCTATCTCAACCACGTAACGGAACGTCACATCGGTGTGGTCAGCAGCATACTGTTCACACACCACACGCGTATTATCGGTGCAATTGTTATCCACCAACACAATCTCATATTGTGCTTTATCCAATGTATTCGCTGCCAAACTTTCCAACAATGGGCGAATATATTTTTCTCGATTATAGGTACAAATAATAACGCTTAGCATAGTCTTCTATACGACCGTTCTTGTGTATGAATAATCCTTGTTATATAGCCATCTTTGGCATTCCAGTTTTTGATAGGGGTCATATACGAATCGGAGTAGATAGCACGCAACCAACCATCCGTATCTACGGGCATCCAAATCTGCAAGCCCAAGAACTCACGGCGCTCAAATTCGCAAGCAGGTACATACGACCTATCGCAAGGGAAGCCATCTGTTGCATTGGCTTCCTTCCACTCTTTGGTTTCGTGCTTGCGCTGAATAACGCTGTACAAGTCCTGCCCTTCTTGAATATAGTAGAAAATATCCAAATGCAGATTCTTGTAGATGTAGGTCTCTTCCACCACTTGTTCGGTTCCTGCCATCACAACCTGTCGATATGGTTGAAAACCTGCTTTTGCCATCACTTGGAGTATGTTTTCGGGTACATCATCTGCCAATATACCTAGGTCTATATCCGGATCATAAGATATAAATCCGTGGTCACGGTACGCACCTAATAATGCCCCATAGGTTAAAAAAGCCTTCACTCCCATCTCGCTAAAAACTTTGTCTGCGGCAGCTAACATAGCTAATCCATCGCGTTTCATTCGTCGTGCTTGTACCTCAAACTTGACGCGATTGATTATTTCTACAATAGGTTTATACAACCCAATACTAACCAATATCTTAACAACCAAATCTCTCATAGCTTTTTCCACCAGTCATCGCCACATTGGCATATTGTTAAACTTAATTCATTCATCACAAGACACATTTCCCGATTAATCTTAGATTCTCTTTGATACAGATATTGCCATGGAGATATTTGCACTAATTTATTCTCGGCACAAGCGTAAAACGCTTTGCCGTACGGCTTATATCTTCCTGAAAATCCGTTATCCATAATCTCAATCATTGGTAGTTGTGCTGCAAACAGCAAGTCTCTTATCTCACGTTCTTTAGAACTGATAAAGGCGGATACGATAACGGCTCCATTTTCTGCGGCAGCCAAGATTGCTTCTTTTTGTCGTTCAAAAAGGTTAATATCCGCCCGATGGCAAACAAGAGGCAATTTCTTGGCACATAGCAGCAATTCTTTGTTACCCAGCCAATCTAAACCCTCCAACAATCGTTCCGTCACCTTTTTTTGCGCTTCTTCACACGCTGCAGCATTATTCTTGAAAAACTGGTCTTTTGAAATGGCATTGAGTGCTGTATCCTTTGACCAATGGCGGCTTTGTTGTCTACGATGTATGTGAAAACAAGGGGCATTATTGCCTTTTATCAACCTTTTTTCCGCCTGTGTGCGGATATACTCTATCTTCGTCTGCACATCCTCCTCTGTGATGGGTACGACATCGTTATATCCACGTACAAAAACCGCCGGACCGCGATACGAGTGAGTATGACTACTATCCTGCCATTCATGCGCTGCAGCGCGTTCCCCTTTTGTAAGATTTTTCTTCATATCTCGCCATGCGATGCCCAAAATATCCCAATACGCATGTGTGCATGAAATCATAAACCCATTTACAATACGTCCCAAATGTTCTGTTCCGTCGGGACTGAGGTATAAAAGTCCGTGAAAATGTTCAGGCATTACTTCTGCTGCAATAAGTTCTACTTGTGGGTGATAGCGAGGAATACTCTCCCAACTCGCCATTACTTTTTCTCCTAACTCCGAATATCTCATATGCGGCATATCGGTCTTCTGTCCTCCTATATGCCCCTCCACACATCCAAAGGTAGGCACTTCCTCGCGCGTGTTGAGTGTGATAAAGAAGTAGCCTTTCTTGTAATTAGCTTCATTATCGCGCTGTAGCGCCTTTGGCATTGCCGCCTTTTTTTCATCTATCTTATCTTTCTGTTTCTGCGTGAGCATTAATTCTTAACTGCTAATTTATCATAAGTATTGTTTTCCCCAAGATAATATTCTATCTATATGAGGCGTTTCTAAATGATTCTTAACGGCTAAATCTTTGACCAACTGCAATCCAAATGGGAAATCCTCGGTGAAATAGCGGCTTTGGAAATCCGGTATCCATCCTTGCTCAGTCTTTTTCATAGGAGCTTCAATACTTTGGAAAGC
>JAGHSR010000075.1 GCA_018065765.1 Candidatus Colicola coprequi | reverse complement strand
GCATTAGGTCCTCAAGGGATATATGCATGCGATAGTTCCAAAAATGTCGTGGATTGGAAGGTACATTGATACGTTCTCCGTGAGCGTTTTTAAGCCGTATTTTTTCATCTATCGCCAGCCAATCCTGAAGGGGTAGAATAACCCACATAGCCGGACTATACATGTGTTGTTTGACGATAAAGCGTGCTATTTCTCCCGACATGTGTTTGGGTGCTTCACCCTGATAGCCCATCTGTTGGTTATAGAAGAGTTGTGTGTTGGTTTGATCCTCCTCCCACCATGCACGCAGAGGATTGGTATCATGGGTTCCGGTAGTACATACACTCAAGTATGGTGCATTGGCAGGATGGCCGAATTGATTGCTTGGGTTCTTTGGCATACGCTGAATTTCCAAACTCAAGATTTGTTCGCTGTGCATCACATCCGGAACGCAATCCGGCACCATTCCTAAATCTTCACCACAACATAGCATGGAGGTGGAGGCAATGAGCGTTGGCAGTTTCTTCATGGCTGATTCTCGCCAAAAATCATTGTGTCGATGAAAGAAATAGTCGTTGTAGATGGACAAGATAATTTGTTTCTGATCGTCGTAGAGTTCTTGGAATGTGTGACTTTGTGCCATGGAAATACGTGGATGAAGCAAGTTGTCATTTGTCTGGTCACGAACAAAGAGAACTTCGCAATGCAGATATAACAGTCCATGCATCAAATTGTCACGTTGATTTTCAGGTAATTTAGCCCCTTCGCCCGATTCAAAATATAACTGCACTTTCTGTTGAGTATCAAACTCCTCCCGAAAGTAATAGACATATTGGTCATTGGTCAATAGGAAATGTCGTTTGGCATATTCGGTATCGTAACCGAATACATCGCCCAAAAACGTGCTACGGATATAGGGTTTTGTCATGCGGTCTGCATCCAATTTGACTCCCATATTCCATAATTCCTGTAACGAATAGGGTAGTGCGGGATTGAAATGTCCACACAGTCCCCATACATCGGTTTTGCGCATTTGCCAAATACGGAAAAATCCCAAGATATGATCAATGCGATAAGCATCAAAATAGTCTTGCATCTTTTGGAACCGTTGCCTCCACCAGAGGAAATGGTCCTGCTGCATCCTTTCCCAATTGTAGGTAGGGAAGCCCCAATTTTGGCCGCTGATGGAGAAATCATCAGGGGGAGCCCCTGCCGAAGCATCCAGATTAAACAGTTCAGGGTGAATATCAGCATCCACCGAGTCCGGACTTATTCCAATGGGTATATCCCCTTTGATTGCTATCCCTAAAGAGTGAGCATAAGCCACAGCTTCTGTCAACTGTTGGTCAGCATGGAATTGAAGAAAATAGTAAAAGGCAATGGGATGTTTATCGCGTTTATGAAGAAATGAGGCATACGGTTCAAGCCAGCCTTGATTTTTACGGAAGAATATTTGGTACTCCTCACTGGCAAACAAGTCCTCTTTGTATTGCTTGTACAAGCTCAGGAAATACTTCATTTTCTCATTATACACGCATTGGTAATCCGCTATTTTCTTTTGATTGAAAAGTTGCTTGGTTGCCTCATATTTTTTGTTTTGTGCTAGAGTCAACTTTCCCATACGAGGGATGTTGATATAGATGGGATGTAAAGCAAAAACGCTGACAGCATTGTATGGATACGAATCGGTGTTAGTATGTGTGAGGGTTGTATCGTTGATAGGGAGAGTTTGTATGATTTTTTGTCCGGTGAGTGAAGCCCAATCTGCCATTTTTTTCAAGTCAAGAAATTCACCTATACCAAAACCATCGTTTGTGCGAAGTGAAAAAACAGGTACTGCCACACCGGAACCTTTCCATCGAGGTTGTGTACGACGAAAATCTCGATCGTTTTGATAGAGTATGTTGCCTGTTTGTAGTCCCCAAATCTGACGATTCTCACCCCATTCCAAATCAACTACTTTGCCTGTTTTAAGGTCATATATGCAATATTTGTACTCAATGACCTGTTCTGCGGAAGTGGCTATCAACTTGTGCCAATGTGGAAAATCAATATCGTCCAATACTAACTTTTTTTCCACATTCCAGTTGCCCAATTCCGGTATATTACCTATGACCGCTACCCCCTGAGAAGGAAGTACTTGTGGGGCATCGATAGCAAAACATATCTTGGCGCCATTGGTTTTGGTGCGCGGGTTTCTGCTCTTGGTTCCTTGACGATGGAATAGTGCACTCAGAAACGCAGTTGTATAGAAAACTTTTTCGTATGTACCGGCACGCCAAAAGTCACGAATGATAACTTGCTCATCACTCTTGTTAAGTGTAAGGGTACGTGCTTCGCCACCTTCGTCCATATAGCTGCCATCAGTCATACGAATGGCGTAACTATAGTGTATGGTTTTCTTGTTACCATTTCGTTCTATCTGCCCCGTCCAAAAGTCTTGTCCATGGCAATTGAGGCTAAACACTTGGTTTGCCATTTTAACGCACATGGTTTGCCCATACTCAGTACGATAATTGATTTGAAATGTAAGTTTCATCCTATGCCATTTTTACCCTAACATCTTGAATTAGTCCAACCAGAGTAGGCAGTACGGTATTGATAAGCCATATACCTATCACTGCGAGTGCTATACCAGGTATGTTATCGGTCAATTGTCCAAACACGAGAGTAGCCCATCCACCCTTGATAGCCACATCTGCTGCAGGCAATGAGGGGGCTATACTGACGATGAGATAATACAGGGGTATGGAGCACAACGCCTGCAAGGTTGTCAATGGCACAGCACATACATACAACATGCCCCATAATTGTATCATCCACACCATATATCTCATTAGGGTCAGCATGACCACTTTCCCCCATTTATTCAAATCTCTCAACCATGCTCGCCAATTGCTTTTCTGGAGTTGCCATGCCTCGTGGTCTATGCCTGCTTTGAGTAGTCTTGCCGGAAATTCCCCCAAACGATACGGGGTGATAAACGCGCCAACATATCCATACAGCACTTGACCAAACGCTTGTGCAAGAGTGGGGAACGTCAATGGACGAACCAGTTGTTGCCAACGAATTGCTTCTATGAGAAGTTGCACCGGAATCAGACATATTGTAGTTGCGAACACCGACACTTTCAGCCAATCCAATCCCGCAAGCAACAACATGAGCTGGTCATATTGTTGGTATGTGATGATACGATACACCATGTATATGGTTGCTGTAATGGTCACCAACCAACTTGCTATTTTCAGCACAAGCTCCTTTTTCACGCTGCAAAGTTACTAATTAATTTCAAATTTTCCAAAAATCGAATAGATAATTTTGGTAATTCTTTTCTTTTTCGTAATTTTGTCTCGCTATTATGAAACGTTGTCGGTTGCTCATATTATTGTTGTTTGGAATGGTCATCATAGGTCATGCGCAGACAATAGATGATATTATGTACGATATTTACGGTCAGTTGTCCGAAACGCAAGATGTAGATTACGAGGATTTGGTATCCGACTTGATGGATCTGGCATCCAATCCCATCAATCTAAACGATGCTACGCAGGACGAATTGGCTCGTTTAAAATTTCTATCCGATGCACAGATAGATGCTTTATTGAGCTATGTTGCCAAGCATCCGTTGGCGGAAATCTATGAATTAAAACTCATACCGGGTTTCAGGGATTATGACATTCGTAACTTAACGTATTTTGTAACGGTTGAACCCGTAGAGAAAAACGATAAGATGTACTTTCGCGAAGTTTTTCATGATGCTAAACATGAGATTACACTTCGGACAGATGCTCGCGATATAGAGCACTATAAGACAGATCCTATTTATGCCCAATTGCGTTATCGTTTCAACTATAAAAATCGTGTTCAGATGGGTATCAATCTCAAGCGTAATCCGTCTTCATTGTTTCGAGATTTGGATTATGGTACCTATCTACAACTCAATAACATAGGTCATCTCAAAACATTGGTAGCCGGCAATTATCAGGGGCAATATGGCATGGGATTGGTGCTTGGTAACCCTTTTCACATGAGTAAATCCATCTATCTGACATCTTGTGGTACGGAAGGAATCAAGAAGTTTTCATCCGCATCCCCTTCTTATGACTATCTGCATGGGGCTGCGGCTACGGTTCGGTATGGTGAAGTGGATGTAACGGCTTTGTATTCACTACGTCAAGATAAGGATTCCAATTGGCATCATGTGGTAGGTGTCAATACTACCTGGACACATAATCGGCTGCGTTTGGGACTAACTGCTTTGGAAAATATATACATGCTACCTGACAGAGATTCCACACAGGCCTGCTTTGGTATATATGCCCGCTACAATTGGGGACGTGTGGATTTATCGAGTGAAATAGCCACTTCGCAAGGATTGTGTTGGGGATTAGCCTCTTCGTTGATGGCACGTTTTACACCAATTGATGGTTTGGGACTGATTGCCCTCTATCGGTATTATAGTCCATCTTACACCAATCGCTACGCGTACGGTTTTGCTGAGAAGTCCAAAACCACTGATGAAAACGGGTTGTATTTGGGGTTAGATGTCAACATGTTGCGTCAATGGCGGTTTCTTTTTTATGCCGATGGTTATCGTCAAGTTAATCGCAAGAATGATGTGGATAATCCGTCTTGGGGATATGATTTGCAATTTCAAGCACACTATTTCACCACTTCCGAAATCTCTATGAATTGGCGACTAAGAGCCCGCATGAAACAGGATATATACACCAATAGTCTGCGCTATCAACTGCTATACGAATCGGCCGGGTGGAAACTCAAAACTCAATTGGATGCCAATATGACCAATGATTGGAATTGGGGTGCCAGTGTGTTGCAGGATATACAATACACTTTTGCATGGAAACGCCCTCTCGCCCTGCAACTGCGTCTGCAAGCTTTTGATATCCGCAACTGGGCTAATCGTATATATGTTTATGAGAACGATGTGCTCTACGCTTTCTCTATTCCTGCGGTGTACGGTCAAGGCGGGAGAGTATATTTGAATATGCGCTGGAAGATATGCAAGCAACTATCGCTCTATCTGCGTGCGAGTGAGACCCTTACTATGACATCCAATCGTACGGATATTCACCTGCTTATGCGAGCTTATCTATAAAAAAAAGCTATCCAACCATGCAGTCAGACAGCCTTATTATTAGCCAATCGTAATGATTTAGATGGCTTTACCTTCTGAACCAAGAACGTTCACAATCTTGTGCTTGTAAAGTTCTACCATCAGGTCACGAGCAGGACCGCAGTATTTACGTGGGTCAAACTCGCCGGGTTTGTCAGAGAGGACTTTACGAACAGCAGCCGTGAAAGCCAAACGAGAGTCAGAGTCAATGTTAATCTTGCAAACAGCAGATTTAGCAGCCTTGCGAAGTTGTTCCTCCGGGATACCTACTGCATCCGGCAGTTTGCCACCGTTAGCGTTGATGATGTCCACATACTCCTGTGGAACGCTGCTGGAGCCATGCAGGACGATTGGGAAACCTGGCAATTTCTCCATTACTGCATCGAGAACATCGAATGCCAATGGAGGTGGAACCAGACGACCGGTTTCAGCGTCGCGCGTGCATTGTTCAGGTTTGAACTTATATGCACCGTGGCTGGTACCGATAGAGATAGCCAAACTGTCGCAACCAGTACGGGTAGCAAAATCGATAACCTCTTCGGGTTTGGTGTAGTGGCTTTCTTCTGCCTGTACTTCATCCTCAACACCGGCGAGAACACCGAGTTCAGCTTCTACGGTAACATCGTGTTGGTGAGCATATTCAACAACCTTCTTGGTGAGAGCAATGTTCTCCTCATAAGGAAGCGCGCTACCGTCAATCATTACGCTTGAAAAGCCGAAATCGACACAGCTTTTGCAAGTTTCAAAACTGTCACCATGGTCGAGGTGCAGACAGATTTGAGGTTTTTCCCAACCGAGTTCCTTGGCATATTCCACAGCACCTTGTGCCATGTAGCGAAGGAGTGTTTGGTTAGCATAGTTGCGAGCACCTTTACTAACTTGCAGAATCACAGGACTCTTGGTCTCAGCTGATGCCTTAACAATAGCCTGAAGTTGCTCCATGTTGTTGAAGTTGAAGGCAGGAATAGCATATCCGCCCTTGATTGCCTTGGCAAACATATCTTTCGTGTTCACCAGGCCTAGTTCTTTGTAACTTACCATAAATTGTATATTTAAATGTACCTTAAAATTATGTGTCTCTTTGAGAACGGCTTTTCCGTTAAAAGCGTGCAAAATTACTATTTTTTTGCTGAAAGCGCAAATGTTTTTTAATTTTGCTACATTAATATAACAGAATTATTTGGTCTTTTTAGAAGCCATGACGAAATATATAATCAGGGCAATGTATGCCAACATTCCCAATACTTCAGCACCATGTCCGGCAGCCCAATCTGTCATATAACAATTGACACCACAGAACTTAATCACAGCACTGATGACACCCATCAACGCTCCACCGGCAATGAAGCCGCTGGCAACCAAAGTTCCTTTTTCGTTGCGTTTTTGCGCCATTTCTTCAGCTTTTTCACCATCTTTTTCGCGTTTTTTGCTTACAAAATAGGATATAGTACCACCGACCAGAAGAGGAGTATTCAGGCTCAATGGGATAAACATACCCAGAGCGAACGCCAACACGGGAACGCCCATGAAATTGAGGATAAGTGCCAGAATAGCTCCGGCGAGGTAAAGCATCCAAGGCGCACCTTGTCCGGACATGAGAGGCTCGATCACGGCAGCCATGGCATTAGCTTGTGGAGCTACCAAGGCATTGTCTCCAACAAATCCGTAGGTCTTATTCAGTACAATCATCACACCGCCCACTGTTGCAGCGCTGACGAGTGTGCCGAGGAATTTCCATGTTTCCTGTTTGCGAGGTGTGGTTCCAATCCAATATCCGATTTTCAAATCGGTGATAAAACCTCCAGCCATACTGAGAGCAGTACAAACGACACCACCAATCACCATGGCACCTACCATGCCGCTTGAACCCTTCATACCTACAGCCACGAAAATGACGGATGCAATAATCAGCGTCATCAGTGTCATTCCGCTGACGGGATTGCTACCCACAATAGCAATGGCATTGGCAGCTACTGTGGTGAAGAGGAAGGCGATGACAGCTACTACCAAAAAGGCTACCAAGGCCTGACCTAAGTTGTGCAGTACCCCCATCCAGAAGAATACCAATGTAATCAATAGGGCAGCTGCGATGGCAATCACCAAGAACTTCATGCTGAGATCTCTCTCGGTACGAAGAGAAGCTTGGGCTACCTGTTTGCCTTTGCCTCCCAATTCTTTTCCTGCCAGTCCGACAGCAGATTTAATTACTCCCCATGATTTGCAAATACCTATCAGTCCTGCCATCGCAATAGCACCGATACCGATGTTGCGACCATAGCCTGTGAATAGTGCTTGAGGATCTACAGCTTCCATGCCGGGCATTGTTCCCAGTAGTGGCAGCAGAACCCACCATACAAAGAAACTGCCTGCGCAGATAACAGCTGCATATTTGAGTCCGATGATATATCCTAAACCCAATACGGCTGCACTGGTATTGATGGAGAAGACTAATTTGCATTTGGCAGCCAATGCTTCACCCCAACCCATCATGCGAGTGCTCAGGCTCTCGGTCCACAGTCCAAAAGTGGAAACGACGAAATCGTAAATACCGCCAATACCGGCAGCCCAGATAAGAGGTTTGGCACTGCTGCCGCCTTGCTCACCGGATACGAGAACCTGCGTGGTTGCAGTAGCTTCCGGGAATGGATATTCACCATGCTTTTCCTGAACAAAGTATTTACGGAAAGGAATGAGGAACAAGATTCCCAAACATCCGCCCAGCAGCGAAGACATGAATACCTGCATGAAGTTAACGGTTATGTCCGGATACTTGGCTTGCAGGATGTAGAGAGCCGGGAGGGTGAAAATAGCACCTGCTACAATTACGCCGCTACTGGCACCTATGCTTTGTATAATTACATTCTCGCCCAAAGCGTTTTTACGGCGCAAGGCAGAACTCAAACCTACGGCAATGATAGCAATCGGTATGGCTGCTTCAAACACCTGCCCTACTTTGAGTCCTAAATAGGCTGCTGCGGCAGAAAAGATGATTGCCATTACCACTCCCATAATAACACTATAGGGTGTTACTTCAGGAAATTCTTTTTCGCTACGTAGAATGGGTGTGTACTTCTCCCCGGGTTTAAGGGGACGAGTTGCATTTTCGGGTAATTGGATGTTTTCCATAGATACGTGATTTTTTTATGTGATTACTTTTGCCAATTGTCTTTCAGACTGGCTGTTCTGTTAAGTACAAGATGATTTTCTGTAGTATCCGGGTCCACTACAAAGTAGCCCTGTTTGAGCAATTGATAGTGATTGCATTGAGCTATGCCATTCACGATTTCAGGTTGGTGCATCTCCTTGCGGAGTGAGCCCTCTGCCTTGCAATTCACCACTCTGAGGCTGTCAGGATTGAGCAGCTCGCGGAAGTCACCTTCTTCGGCGCTCGGATTCTCGCACGCAAACAGGCGGTCGTACAGGCGAACTTCAGCATCGATGCAGCTCTTGCACTCTACCCAATTGATGGTTGCTTTGGTTTTGCGGTTGCCACCTTCTGTGCCTGATTTGGATGTTGGGTCATAGGTAGCATATACAGTAGTTATGTTGCCATTTTCGTCCTTTTCACAACCGGTTGCTTGAATGATGTAGGCTGATTTCAAGCGAACTTCACGGCCACCGGGGCTGAGACGGAAGAAGTTTTTGTCTGCATTTTCCAGGAAGTCGCCACGTTCGATATACAACTCACGTGCAAATTGCATTTCGCGTGTCCCAAGTTCGCTGTGTCCATCTATATTTTCAGCAACAATAGTCTCTCCCTCGCCTTCATAGTTGGTGAGGACCAATTTGACAGGATCGAAAATAGCGCAAACACGGGGAGCCGTTTCTTTGAGGCTTTCACGTATTGTATGTTCCAATAAGCCAAGATCGATCATACCTTCCACTTTGGTATATCCAATCTTGTTAATAAATTCACGGATAGCTTCGGCTGTATATCCACGACGGCGCAGACCGCATACGGTCGGCATACGCGGGTCGTCCCAACCGGCTACTAAACCTTCTTTCACCAGTTGGAGCATCTTACGTTTTGACATCACGGTGTAGGTGATGTTCAAGCGGTTGAACTCATATTGGTGTGGACGGTAGTCGCTGTCAGCAAATTGGTCAATGAAGTAGTCGTACAATGGACGATGGACCACAAACTCCAATGTGCAGATAGAGTGGGTAACTCCCTCAAAATAGTCGCTTTGTCCATGTGCAAAATCGTACATAGGATAGACATTCCAACGGCGACCGGTTCGATGATGAGGGTGGGTTGTGATGATACGATACATGATAGGATCGCGGAAGTGCATATTGGGGTTAGCCATGTCAATCTTGGCGCGCAACACCATTTTACCATCTTCTATTTCGCCATTCTGCATAGCTTGGAACAAACGTAAGTTCTCGTCAATCGGGCGGTTGCGGAAGGGTGATTCCTTACCTGCTTCGGTAGGGGTACCTTTTTGTTCTGCAATTTGTTCTGCTGACTGTTCATCCACATAAGCTTTACCTTCTTTGATGAAGCGGATGGCCAAATCATACAGTTTCTGGAAATAGTCGGAGGCATAATATACATTCCCCCAACGGAATCCCAGCCATGCTATATCCTGTTGAATGGAATCCACATATTCGGTATCCTCTTTGACAGGGTTGGTGTCATCAAAACGCAGGTTACATACGCCGTTGTACTTTTCAGCAATCCCGAAGTCCATACATATAGCCTTGACGTGACCAATATGCAGATAACCGTTAGGTTCCGGCGGAAAACGCGTTTGAATGCGTCCGTCGTTTTTACCTTCTTGTAAGTCTTTCTCTACAATTTGCTCAATAAAATTGAGTGATTTCTCTTGTACCTCTTCCATAATTATATACCTTTGATAACGCCACGTGGCGAGTTTTTAATAAATTCAACGATTCTGTCTCTTTCTTCCGACTGAGGTATCTCAGCCAATATGCGTGCCGTAGCTTGAGACATATTTAACTTGCCGGCAAAATAAATGCGATAAACTTGCTGAATAGTGGCTATTTGTTCCTTGGTGAATCCACGGCGATTCATTCCTACCGAATTGATACCACAATATTGAATGGGATCGTGTGCCGCAATCACGTACGGAGGAACATCTTTGTTAACCAACGTTCCACCTTGTATCATCACGTGTCCGCCAATGCGAGTGAATTGGTGCACCAAACTGCCCCCACCTAAAACTGCCCAATCTTCTATCTCCACTTCACCGGCCAGTTGAGTGGCATTGGACATGATGATATGATTACCCAACACGCAATCGTGTGCCACGTGGCAGTATGCCATGATTAGACAGTTGTCGCCAACGATTGTTTTTCCCTTGCTGGCAGTGCCGCGATGGATAGTGACACATTCACGAAGAGTGGTATTATTACCAATGTACGTATAGGTCTCTTCGCCTTGAAATTTTAGGTCTTGGGGAATAGCACCTACTACCGCACCCGGAAAAATGTGGCAATCTTTACCAATACGAGTGTTCGAACAAATAGTCACATTGTTCCCGATAGTGGTTCCTTCGCCAATCTCCACATTGCCCTCAATGCACGTGAATGGGCCAATTTCCACAGAAGGGTGAATTTTAGCGTCAGGATGAATGAATGCTAATGGTTGTTGCATAGTATATTTTTTAGTTGTTTACAGCATTGTGTGTTAAACGTATGTCCGGGCTTTACTGCCGATATGCGTCCTTGAATATGTCCTCCCAATAAACTCATATCGCCGATGACGTCCAGCAGTTTGTGTCGAGCCGGTTCGTTCTCGTATTTGAGTTCACTCAGGTAGCCTAATTTACTTGCATCCACATGTTCCTGTCCCAGTTTGTCTGTCATAAAATCCATGGCATCTTGTGACATGAGAGTGTCATAGATGACAAGGGCGTTCTTCAAATCGCCGCCTTTGATAAGACCCATACGGAGAAGGGGTTCTACTTCCCGAACGAAACAAAAGGTGCGGGCACCGGCTATTTCTTGGCCGTAGTCAGTCAGGTTATCCAAACGGCTGCGTTGCTCTTTCAATATATCACTTGGGTATTTGACTACCACTTCCACTTCGTAGTGATCGCAGGGTGTAATGAGCATGGAGTTTCCATTTTCGCTTTTGTATTCGATGGGTTCTTTTATCACATATACTTTTTGTTCCGCATTCTGCTCTATAGTCCCCACCTGCTCTATAGCCTCTACGTACATGCGTGCACTGCCATCCAGGATAGGAATCTCCGAACCATCTACCTCTATCAGACAGTTGTCAATATTCATAGCATAGAGGGCAGACAAGGCGTGTTCCACCGTAGATACTTTCCATTCCCCTTTTTCCAAAACTGTTCCTCGTTCGGTGGCGCTTACATAGTCTGCAACCGCTTCGTAGGTAGGGTGTCCATCTAGGTCAATACGGCATATGCGAATGCCCGTATTGATGTCTGCAGGCAAAAATGTGGCATGTGTTTCCAGTCCTGTATGCAGACCTTTGCCTGCCAACGAAAACGACTGTTTGAGTGTATGTTGTTTCATAAAAATCCGTTGTCCTATTTGAGTTTTTTATAAATCTCCGGCAGGTTCTTAAATACCACTTGGGCTCTGCGCCATGTACCTGCATCGATAGCCGGCGTACCCATGTAAACACCGGGTTTTTTGATGGATGCATGTATGCCTGATTGGGCACCGAAAATACATTGGTCAGTTATCTCGATATGTCCGGCTACACCCACTTGTCCGGTTAGCATGCAATGGTTGCCCACTTTAGTGGAACCGGCTATACCTACCTGAGCACAAAGAACGGTGGACTCTCCTATTTCCACATTATGAGCCACTTGAACCAAGTTGTCCAGTTTGGTGTTTTTTCTGATACGTGTTTCGCCCATCATAGCGCGATCCACGGTGGTGTTGGCACCTATCTCCACATCATCCTCTATCACCACATTACCTATTTGAGGCACTTTTTGATACACACCTTCTGCATTGGGTTCAAATCCAAATCCGTCTCCACCTATCACTACTCCGGCATGAAGTATGCAGTCTTTGCCGATCACACAGTTGTAATACACTTTTACACCCGGATACAGGATGGTGTTATCCCCAATGACCACGTTATCGCCCAAGTAAACCTGTGGATAGATTTGAACGCCTTTACCCAAGCGAACATTCTTTCCTATGTAGGCAAAAGCGCCCACGTAGGCATCTTCCGGAACAGTCACACCTTCGCTGATGAAGGATGGTTGTTCCACTCCTTGACGAGCAGGATTCATGGTTTTGGCCACCAGTTGCAGCAGTTGAGCCATAGCACCACGTGCGTTGGGAACAAGAATGAGAGTAGCTGAGGTACTGCCGTCGAATGCTATAGATTCGGTCATCATAACAACCGATGCCTGGGTGGTAGGCAGATAACCTACATATTTCTCATCGGATAGAAAACACAAATCACCTTCTTTGGCAGTTTCCAATCCTGCCACATTGCTGACTTTCCGTTCTCCATCCCCTACGATTCTTCCCCCGAGAAGCATTCCTATTTGTTTGGCTGAAAATTCCATCATGTTACTGCTCGATTATGTTGTTTTATTCTCCGATTTTTAATCGATATAGGTATCTTTTCTCGGGACGACGTGTCAAGGCTGCCATATCCAGTATCTCGCTGGCTTCCGCTATATCCCGAATGGTACCGTCGTTGTATAAAATATCTATCGCATCATCTTTCTCCGAGTAGGTTCGCGATGTGGACACATGCTCTTCAAAGAAATAATTTGCCTCCTCTTCGTTGATTCCTAATAATGTAGCATACTGCTTACGCATACCGTTTGCTTCCTCATCGGAGAGAGATTCTGTGAGCAACTGTCCTTTCATCAGTTTGCGATTAGTGAACGCTTCTGCCAATGTGCGAAGGGTCTTGTCGCTACACGATAACCATGCTTTGACTGCCGACAAAACGTCACTATCATCCAATAGGGCATACATTTTGAGGGCTTCTTCGCTTTTCCGAAAGTCCTCGTTAGTAATATGATTGTATAGGAAATAGTGCAGAGCCGGAGAGCAAAACAGTTCTATTCCGGCTGCGGCTAACTGCTTGGCACGTGACAAAATCTTGATTAATAGCAACTCTGCCCCTACGCTGGTTTTGTGTAAGTACACTTGCCAATACATCAGCCTGCGGGCTACGAGAAACTTCTCTACTGAATAAATGCCTTTGGCCTCTACTACGAGACGATCGTTCACCACATTCAGCATCTTGATGATACGTGCACTGGCTACACTCCCCTCGGTTACTCCGCAAAAAAACGAGTCGCGACACAGATAATCCATGCGATCGACGTCTAGTTGGGATGAAATGAGCTGATGCAGAAAGTGCTTGTCATATTCGTCACGGAAGATGGAGATGGCCAGATTCATGACACGACGTTTCTCGCCGGTGAAGGATGTAGCTATTTGCTCCATCATCATCAGCGAAATATCTTCATGTGTAATACCATCCACCAAGGTATGTTCCAAAACATGGGAAAACGGTCCGTGACCTATGTCATGCAGTAAGATGCCGAGCATGGCAGCATTTCCTTCATCGTGACTGATTTCTACATTTTTTTGACGAAGTGACTGAATGGCCTCACTCATCAGGTGCATGGCTCCTATGGAATGAAGAAAACGACTGTGCATGGCTCCGGGATAGACGTAGTAAGACAATCCCAATTGTCGTATTCGATTGAGCCTCTGCACGTAGGGATGTTGCAACACATCATAGATGAGCTCGTTCGGTATATTCAAAAAACCGAACACAGGGTCATTGATGATTTTTCGCTTGTTAGCCATACCAATCTCAATTAGCCCGCAAAGGTACGGATTATTTTGCACATATGCAAAAAATAAGCTTATAAAGTGAAAAATATTATTTTAACAACAAAAAAAGTCAGAGACATCGCCTCTGACTTTCTGGTTGCGGAGGATGGGATCGAACCACCGACCTTCAGGTTATGAGCCTGACGAGCTACCACTGCTCTACTCCGCGATATAACATCATTTCAGCACCAAATTCTCCTCCATTTACAACAGCATCCACCACCGTAGAAATAACCACTCTTACTG
>JAGHSR010000051.1 GCA_018065765.1 Candidatus Colicola coprequi | reverse complement strand
CGTTGCAGGTTGACAGCGATGTTATACACTTTTTTGCCATCAGTAATTGGAACGAGTATATTCTCGTACATAGCACCCTTGTCGCGATAGACTTGTTGGATGACGGGGTTAGCCACCTGCATGAGTTTCTCCATGCGTCGTTTGAACACATCCAGAGCAGCCTCAGCCAGTAGGTTGGACAGTTTTTCCTCTTTGGTGCCGCGGAAAGTGTTCTCATCAAACGGCAGCTCCATGGCGAAGGTCTGCATCACGCTATATTGCAAGCTCTCATAATCCATTGCCTCGCGAGCATCAGCGATGATGGACTCGGCTGTGTCATAAATCATATTGGTAATATCCACGCCTATTCGCTCACCCATGAGTGCGTGATGGCGTTTAGCATAGATGACGTTACGTTGCTGATTCATCACATCGTCGTACTCAATCAAGCGTTTACGGATACCGAAGTTGTTTTCTTCCACTTTCTTTTGTGCCTTCTCCACATTGTTGGAAATCATGCTATGTTCGATGGCTTCGCCTTCTTCCCAACCCATTCTATCCATGATACCCGCTATGCGTTCGCTGCCGAACATACGCATCAAATCATCCTCCAGTGAGATGAAGAAAACAGACGATCCCGGGTCTCCCTGACGTCCGGAACGGCCGCGCAACTGGCGATCGACGCGACGTGACTCATGTCGCTCCGTACCTATGATAGCCAATCCGCCGGCTTGCTTAACCTCGTCGGTCAGCTTAATATCCGTACCACGACCTGCCATGTTGGTAGCAATAGTGACCACGCCTTTGCGACCTGCTTCTGCCACAATCTCTGCCTCGCGCTGGTGCAGTTTGGCGTTGAGGACATTGTGAGGAATTTTGCGCATGGTGAGCATCTTGCTCAGCAGTTCGGATATTTCCACGGAAGTGGTTCCGACCAAGACAGGACGACCTTGGTTAATCAAGTTTTGTATCTCGTCTATGACGGCATTGTATTTCTCGCGTTTGGTACGATAAATACGGTCGTTCATATCGTTACGGGCAATAGGACGGTTGGTAGGAATGACCACCACATCCAGTTTGTATATATTCCAGAACTCACCTGCTTCCGTTTCGGCAGTACCGGTCATACCGGCCAGTTTATTGTACATACGGAAGTAGTTTTGCAGGGTGATGGTAGCAAAAGTCTGTGTTGCACCTTCCACCTTGACGTTTTCCTTAGCCTCCACAGCCTGATGTAAACCATCCGACCAGCGGCGTCCCTCCATGATACGTCCTGTTTGCTCGTCAACAATCTTGACTTCGTTGTTGTCGATGACATAATCGACATCTTTCTCAAACAGAGTGTAGGCTTTGAGCAGTTGGTGAACGGTATGCACGCGTTCGGACTTGATGGCATAGTTAGCCAATATCTCGTCTTTGCGAGCCTGTTTCTCTTCGGCGGTAAGGTTCTCCTTCTCCAAATCAGCCATTTCGCTTCCCACATCGGGCAGGACGAAGAAATTGGGGTCGTCGGTATTGCCGGTTAGTGTATCTATATCTTTGTCCGTCAATTCAATGGACTTGTTTTTCTCATCGATAACGAAATATAGTTCATCGGTAGCGATGTGCATGTTCTTTTCGTTCTCTTGCAGGTAGAACTCCTCAGTCTTCTGCAAGCGCACTTTCACGCCCTGTTCGCTAAGGTACTTGATGAGGGCTTTGGATTTAGGCATACCTTTGAAACTGCGGAAGAGTGCCAATTCACCGGCTTCGCGTTCTTTTTCGTCGG
Source organism: Candidatus Colicola coprequi (assembly GCA_018065765.1). GTDB lineage: Bacteria > Bacteroidota > Bacteroidia > Bacteroidales > Paludibacteraceae > Colicola > Colicola coprequi. The sequence goes on along the minus strand of JAGHSR010000051.1, from coordinate 6,451 downwards.
CACTTGCCATCTTGGTTTTGGCTTCAGCCAGCAGTTTGGTGGTGAGGGATGTCTGTGTACGTACCAACAGCTCCACGCGGTGCTTGTACTCGTCATACATTTGGTCTTCGCCTTTGGGTATCGGTCCGGAAATAATCAGGGGTGTCCGCGCATCGTCTATGAGCACCGAGTCCACCTCGTCCACGATGGCGAAGTTGTGCCCACGTTGTACGAGGTCGAGTGGTGATGTAGCCATGTTGTCACGCAGGTAGTCAAAACCGAATTCGTTGTTCGTACCGAAAGTGATATCGCAGGCGTACGCTTTGCGGCGTTCATCGGAATTGGGACGGTGCTTGTCAATACAATCGACAGTCAGTCCGTGGAACATGTAGATAGGTCCATTCCACTCCGAGTCACGTTTAGCCAAGTAGTCGTTCACGGTCACAACATGCACGCCTTCGTGTGTCATGGCATTGAGAAAGACGGGCAGTGTAGCGACGAGTGTTTTACCTTCACCGGTAGCCATCTCGGCTATCTTACCTTGGTGCAGTACGACACCACCGATGAGCTGAACATCATAGTGAACCATATCCCAATGGATTTCGTTACCACCGGCAGTCCAATGGTTGTAGTAAATAGCCTTGTCGCCATCTATATCCACAAAGTCAAAACGCTCATCAGCTGCCAGGTCGCGGTCCATTTGGTTGGCAGTAACGATAACCTGTTCGTTCTGAGCAAAACGCCGTGCGGTAGATTTGACGATAGCAAATGTCTCGGGCAGGATGTCCATGAGCACTTGCTTGTAGGTTTCCTTGATTTGTTTCTCAAGTTTATCCACTTCGTTATAGACTTTTTCGCGTTCGTCTATTTCCAGTTCTTCGATACCGGCTTTGAGTTGTGCGATACGGTCTTTGTCATCTTTGACAGCATCGGCAATCTGCTGCATGAGAGCAGCGGAACGGGCACGCAACTCATCGTTGCTCAAAGCATCTATCTCGGTGTAAGCATCTTTGATTTGCTCCACGTAAGGCATGATTTCGCGCATATCTTTTTGCGCCTTGTTGCCAAAAAGCTTGGTTATGAGTTCTATGAAATTCATATATTTGAAGAATTTAGTTATCGGAAGTTTTGTTTTTGTTGAGTGTTACGAATCGGTCGAGTGCCACGAGCACGGCAGGTAGCACAAATAGGATAAGCAGTATGGCAGCAGCAGCCCCTACAGCTATGCAGCCCACGATGGCGGAGATGGTAACATCTTCGACGAGTACAGACATGATACCCGGAGCAACGACCATGATAGTGCCGGAGGTCATGACAGTTGGGATAGTGCCGTGATAGGCAGCCTTAGCTGCTTCGCGCTTGGTGAGTGTGCGGCGGAACTCCTTGTAGTAGTTGGCATATAGGATGCCGTAGTCAATGGTTGCTCCCATGAGAATACTTTGCGAGATGAGGTAAGCCAAGTACAACATACGTCCGGAAACAATACCGGCAAACACCACATCCACATAGACGGCAGCCATGACGGTCATAACCAAGATGGAGGGCACCACAATCGAGCGGAAGGAAACAACCACGATGAGGAAAATGGCCAATATAGTCCACAGAGTCAGTCGTTTCATCTCCTCGTCAAAGCCGTCGCGCATCTCGGTGAACATCACCGACTCGCCTATCAAGTAATAGGGTTGTTGCAGCAGCGAGGAAGCCCAAGAATCCAGTTGTTCAACAAAATCATAAGTGACTTGCGATTCATCGGGCAGCGAAGTCATGATGACAAAGATGGCATTGTTTTCTTGGTGCATCATGCCGAGCGATTCATTGAGTTGCTCACGCATATGAGGTAGCGACTGTTTAGTTTTCTCGTCCAAGAAAGCCGCTATGGTAGGATCGACAGCCAATGTGTCTGCCACGAAGTTGAGCAGTTCCTCGGGACTCATACGCAGAGAGTCGTTGTAGAACATAGCCTTGCCGTAGCAGGTGTAGAGCAGGTGCATGGTAGCATCGTCCACGTTCTGTCCCAAGCGCGAGAAATTGCGAGCCATTGCAGGATAATCGAATTTGCGAGTTGTATCCATCAGTTCGATGAGCGTCTCTGCTTGGATTTCTTCACGGGTCTTGATGTGTTTCTTTGGTTTGGCAGTATTGCTACCCACGGCAGTACCGAGAGCGAGACTATCTGTCGATTCCGGCAGGAGATCTGTGTCAGCCATCAGGGCACTATCCATCGCAGAAGGGAACGCTATTTGTCGCACTCGTTGCGGAGTGAAGGTAGTTAGACCGTAATCCACGAGCAATTCGGACATCTGCGGGACGGTGAAACATGCGTTGGCATCGGCATAGTCCATGATGGCAGCTATGCGACGGAGAGCCGCTTTCTCCTCACGCGATGCCATCATAGACAACATTTTGCGGGAGAATAAATCGTCGGCAAGGATATGCACAAAGCGCAACGGGGTACGCGTCCTGCCGCCGGAGGAGAGTTTGTAGATAAGTTTGGTTTGTCCGAAAGACGAACCGACAAAGTCGGTCATTTCGTCCACAGTCAATTCGGAATGCAGTTTGACCGTATCCACAATCGACATCAGATAATAAGTGTCGGAAGAAGGATAAAGGGCATAGAGGTCTGACATGAAAGGTATGATATAAATCATCGAATCAGCCAACAGCGAGTCGACAAGAGCCCCATCTGCGGGACGAAGCGGCAGTGTATCAGACGGAACACCCCCCGCCCTATCTCCTGTAGCAACAGGTGATTGAGCAGCCCCCGTTGTCCCCGAAGGGGATGTCATTTGGGATTCGTTATTGGTGATGGGCGATTGGGGTGTTTGTTCGCCCAGAGGATTGTTCATCAAATCCTGCAGAGCCGCTATCTGTGTGCGCATCTGCGGGGTGATGTAGGTGGAGAGCAAAGGGTCGTTGACACAGTCTTCCGCCACAAAGCGAATGAGTTCCGGAAAATCGACGCGGATGGAGTCGGACTCGTGCGAGTGCATGTAATACACCATCTGCATCATGTCGGTTGTAAGCATGCCTAAATCGACGGTGTCGGGAATGAACTCGGCGAAGTCCATCAGCATTTTTTGGATGCTGGCAATCATCTCCGGTGCTGTGTATGGCCGTTGCAGAAGCGTTGGGAACGAGAGAATCTGCTGCACTTCCGGATAGCGCTTGAGCGAATCGGCGAGCGCGAGCATTTGTGCGTCCTCTTCGGTATTGTAGAGCACCACGACCGCATTGGTCTTGGGGAAGTGGTCAGCTATGCGCGATTTGGCATTGGTAGAGAAATAAATATCCGTCTGTTGCGAAAAATAGAACGCACCGACAAACAGTACCAATTCAAACAGCGCAAAAGTGATCTTGTGGCGCGTGACAAAAGCCGACAGGCGGTCGGTAGGAATAATAGGAGTGCGTTTGCGGGTTTTCTCCAGTGCGCCATGCAGAAGTATGATGAGCGAAGGCAGCACGGTAAAAGTGCACGCAAGGCAGAACAGGACACCTTTGGCAAGAACGATGCCCAAATCCATACCTATCTTGAGACGCATGAGACAGAGCATGAGCAGTCCCACCAGCGTAGTGAGTGAACTACTCAATATAGACGGGCATGCTCGTTTGATAGCGGCGTTGACGGCTTGTACAATGTCTCGTTGGGGGGACATCTCCTGCCGGTAGCGGTTCATCAGGATGATGGCATAGTCGAGCGATAGCACCATTTGCAGGATAGCAACGATGTAATTGGTGGTAATGGACACGGATGGCAATAGTGCGTTAGTGCCCATATTGATGAGTACTGCCAGTCCCATGGTGAGTAGCAGCAGCACCGGATCCAACCACGATGCGGTCATGATAAGCAGCACAAGGATAATCAGTACTGCCGCTATGACGATGACTGAGAACGGCGGCGTGGCACCGTCCTGATTGGTCTCTACGATGACGGCGCTGCCGTAGGCATTGCGTATTTCAAATCCGAGGGATTTTTGGTCAATGGAGTTGGGAACAGAGAGCTCAAACAGGGTATGTTCCCCTGTTGAGTCGCTGCGAAAAGAGACTGCTGTCACATCTTCGATGGCGAGCAAGGACTCAGAAACCATTTTATGCTGCTCCGGTGGCAGGTCAGTAAACATGACCTTGATAATAGCCGTAGAGAAATCCGAAGCGGGAAATTCGTTCATGAGAATGTCAAGCCCCTGCTTCATGCGTGAGTCGGAAGGCAGGTACTTGGTCATGTCGGAATTGACATTGACGTGCAACATCAGCCACGCACTAAATAGCGCGAGGACGACAGAAGAAACAAATAAAATCAGATGCCCTTTTTTTCTCATTTTGTCAATCGGATTAGGTAGGTACGAGTAGTCTTGCCGTCACCCGATTTAACGGAAATGGTCATCGGTTTTCCATTGATGACACCGGGGGTTATAGTTACTTCGTTGGAACTGAGTTTACGTCCCTGAAAACGTGCCGTCTCGCCATGTGCGTTGGTCAGACTTCCTGCCCCACGGAAGCACTCGATACGTTGTGGTGCGGCTGTAGCGGAAGCAGGCAAACGGTATTCCTGCACCTTGGTGGTGTTCCCGTCAAACTCCTTCCACACCTTGCCATCGATTTTGATGGTTTGGATCTTGTCGGAGTAGATGAACTGAATATCGTCAACGTAGAGTGAATTGCCGGCATAGAGCCCCGTGTTGGCACGGTAATTGGGATAATTGCTGGCTGAGAAGATGATGTTCATCATCGTGGGTGTCTCGTTGGACATATAGTAGATGGGCACACGTATATTGGTCCAACGGCTATACTCACGTCGCTCGCGCCACATGCCTTCGGCTATCTGCGGAACTTTCTCGGTGGTCCCGCATTCATTGCCATCCAGAGCCAAACGTATATCGCTCTCCTCGTTGATATGCGTCACGCGCGTGCAGGTTTCTATTTTGTTTTTGTACTCATCACCCCGCGCATTGCCACACCATGCGTAGTAAAGCAGGTAAAAGTCCTCCTTCATCACGTTCTCGCCGGTACGCTTTATCCATACGGACATGGTATCCGGACAGTATTTCCACTCAATGCCGCCATAGGTGCCGGCAGAGGCATATTTGACCTTGAAGAGGTTCTCTATATACACCCAAGGGTGTCCCAACGAGAAATAACCGGGACTCGTCTCCTTGATACCTGCTGCACCAACCTCCTGATCCTGCACCATCATGGCGTATTTGCCCGTGTGACCGGCTTCTTGATGTGCAAAATTGAATTTCAGTCCGAACTGCTCCACATTACTGGCGTGCCAGGAAGCGGGTTGGGGATATTTTTTGTTAAAGGGTTCTGCACTCCAGTCCTCAAATCCTGCATTAGGAACCTGCTGCGCCGTTGCAGCGAGAGAGAGAACCAATATAGAAAAAACACTACCTATTTTCTTCATTTTGTTACCTTTTTTAGCTGTGCAATTTGCGTCAGCACATTACAACGCGCAAAGGTAGTACATTTTTTCGGAATAAGCAAAATTATTTGCAGAAAAACGCGGATGTCGGACAAGGGGCAAAAATGTTCCACGATTTTTGTAGTTGTAATAACCCACTATCCACCCGTAATCCACCCGTGCGTGGAACAATTTTAAAGTCTACCCCAGTGATTTGTTATTTGTGATTGCTTATCTCGCGTTACTCGAACGATCTGCGACAAAGTCGCTGTATGATCAAGAATGCAGAGAATGGAAAGAGCCCCTCGGCCCCCTGAAGGGGGAGAGGGGCAGAGTGCAGAATGCTAAATGCAGAGTGCAAGGAGGGGTAAGTTTAGATACCGGCGATGCAGTCGATTTCGACCTTTGCCCCCATAGGTAGAGCTGCTACCTGATAGCAAATGCGTGCAGGATAGACCACAGGTTTACCTTCCTGTTGGGCTGCTTGTTGCCAAATTTCAGCATAGACCTGATTCATGGCAGCAAAGTCCTTGATGTCACTGAGCAAGACGGTTGTTTTCATGACGTTCATCAGCGTCATGTTCGCCTCACGAAGTATATTAGCCACGTTGGTGAGCGACTGACGTGTCTGCTCTTCGATTGTATCTGGCATAGTACCTGCCTCAGGATTGATGGGCAGTTGACCGGATAAATAAACTACACCGTTCATCATTTGTGCTTGGCAATAAGGTCCCACGGCTTTAGGAGCTAATGCAGATGCAAGAATTTGTTTCATTTTTTTAGTTATTATAGGTTAGTAGTTAGTTTTTAGAATTTACGTAGGCGTAATGCAAGTTTGCCGAGCCGGTATCGGAAAGGCGAACGGACACACAGAAAACGTCCGAACTCATGAAGCGTACCGCCCATGTGCAGTTTGAAATCCCGTACACCATACGCCACATCGGGTTCACCTGCCCCCATCATATCCAAACACCGAATGCCCTGCCGTTCACACCATTCCATCATGGCGTATGTGACAACAGTTGTGCCGCAGATGTAATACTCATACGCCCACTGTGTATCGTGAGGAAG
>JAGHSR010000054.1 GCA_018065765.1 Candidatus Colicola coprequi | reverse complement strand
ATGGTGGTTATTGGTCTTATAGGTACGTGGATCAACGGCTTGGTAGTAGATTACATCATGACGGCAATGAACAATCGCAAACGTGTTTGTATTATTTCTGCCGATCACGAACGTATCCGCAAGTACATTATTGATGACATGATGCGCGGGTGCTCCTTGTACGATGTACATGGTGGGTACGCCAATCAACCACAGGTGGAGATTCAAGCGCTGCTGACCAAGGACGAGTTCTCATCGCTGATGAAGTTCATTTCCGACAATCAGATTCACGCTTTTGTCACGGCAGGCAACTGCAGTGAGATTTATGGCTTGTGGGCTAAACATCGCCGCTACCATGGCCACTTGGAAATCGCAGAGTCTGATGAGAAGTAGAAATAGCGTTGTATCAATCATATTTTAGGGGTGTTCTAATAGTTGCTTTTTACAAGGAATGGTACTACCTAATTTGTTAATAATTAACTTGTTTACGGGGAATTTAAATACCACTTTAATAAAATGAAACCTACATTGTTTGTTTTGGCTGCCGGTATGGGTAGTCGTTATGGAGGACTTAAGCAAATTGATGGATTGGGTCCTAATGGTGAAACTATCATGGACTATAGCGTTTTTGATGCGCTACGTGCCGGTTTTGGTAAGATTGTTTTTGTTATCCGTAAGGATTTTGAAGACGATTTTCGTCGTGTCGTTCTGAGCAAATATGCTGACAAAGTCCCCTGCGAAGTGTGCTTCCAGTCATTGGACAAAGTGCCTGTCGGCTATACATACAATCCCGAACGAACCAAACCTTGGGGAACTAATCATGCCGTATTGATGGGAAAAGACTATATCCACGAACCTTTTGCAGTCATCAACGCCGATGATTTCTATGGCAAGGAGTCTTTTGAGGTCTTGGCTCAGTACTTGACCAAAGCTGCCGGCACACAGGGACAATACTGCATGGTGGGCTATCGCGTAGCCAATACACTGAGTGAAAATGGTTCAGTAAGCCGTGGCGTTTGTGCTACAGACAACAATGGCTACCTCACGGATGTGGTGGAACGTACGCAGATTGCCGAAATCAATGGGCAGGTTATCTATACCGAAGACGGGGTGGAAACAGTTATAGCACCTACCACGCCTGTCAGCATGAATATGTGGGGCTTCACTCCTGAGTACTTTGATTATGTGGAGCAAGCTTTTTGTGAGTTCCTTGCCAAGTATGGACAGGAGATGAAGAAGGAATTCTATATCCCTACTTTGGTCAATGATCTCATCGTCTCCGGCAAGGCAACATGCAAGGTTCTTGATACGACTGCCAAGTGGTTTGGCGTAACCTATAGCGAAGATCGTCCTCAAGTGGTAGCCAAGATAGCTGCTCTCATAGCCGAAGGCGTTTATCCCGCCAAATTGTTCTGATCTGCAGTTTGTATTTACGATAGGGGACCGGTCATCTGATCGGTCTCTTTTTTTATGATGCGCGGCTATCGTTTTTTTCGATAGTAAAATCGAAATAAAATGTATCAAACCTATTGCAGGGTTAAAAAAAAGCAGTACCTTTGCATCGGATTTCAGAAAAAGCTGTATCCGCGAACCGATTATTTGTTAACCTTTTAACTGTCAGATGTATGGAACTTCGTCAATTACGTTATTTTGTAGCTACAGCAGAGTACATGAGTTTTTCTGAGGCGGCACGTCATCTGTTCATCTCGCAGAGCACCTTGTCGCAGCAGATACGTCAGTTGGAGGACGAATTGGGTTCGCCGCTTTTCAAGCGTGACTCGCATACCATGGCCATGACTGAGGCAGGAGACCGGTTGCTGCCGATAGCCAGGCAGACCCTTCAGGATGCGGAGTTGTGCCGAACACAGGTTACCGACCTCAGGGAGTCGTTGACGGGAACGCTGAACATGGGTGTCACATCCAGTTTCTGCAGTATCTTGTCCGAACCCATGTCCGAGTTTGTCAGGACGTATCGTGATGTCAAGCTCAACATCATCTACACCCACAATTGCGATTTGCTGGAAATGCTCCGTCGTCGCCAAATCGATTTTGCTTTGGCGTTCAAATCCGAAAACACCTACGACGATGTGGAGTCCCATTTGCTCTTCACCGATCGTTTGTGTGCCGTTGTCAGCAAGTATCATGCGTTGGCGGAACGCAGGTCGGTAACGCCTGAAGAACTTTTGCCATACGGCATAGCCATCCCTGCCAAAGGGGTACAGGGGCGGTCCATGCTGGATGAGTATCTTGAGAGAACGCGTCTGCCGTTTCGAGTGCGCATCGAATCGAATTCCGTCGGTTTTCTCGCCGACCTGCTGGACGATACCCATAAACTGGTAGGTCTGTTGCCCGGAAGTATAGTGCGCAAGCATGACAAACTGGTGGCTATTCCTGTGGATGCGCCCCATTGCGAGATGCAGGCTTGTGTGCATGTCTTGCGTGACAACTATGTCAAGCGTAGTGCATCGGTGTTCGTGAAGCTCATTCGTGAATCCACCACGCTGAAGCTCATGAATATGTCCTTGTAGTTTCCTTCACTGTATAGGGTAAGTGTGTAGTCCCGACATGCCGGGAAGCCCTGCCTGTACCCTGACAGTTCATTCAATTCCAATTTCAAATCTCTAAAAATCCCGTTTTACGACTATGAAAACCAAATTTTATGTTTGCCCTGTTTGCGGCAATGTCATCACCAAACTTGTTGATTCGGGCGTGACCCCGGTATGTTGTGGGGCTCCCATGCGTGAGATGATTCCTCACGGCCAGTCGGAAGAAACCACCGAAAAGCATGTGCCTGTTGTCCATCGTGAGGACGAGTGCACGCTGCGTGTGGATGTCGGTTCGTTGCCGCACCCTATGACGCAGGGCCATCACATCAGTTTCATCTGGCTGGAAACCGAGCATGGTGCGCAGTTGCAGTATATTTTCCATAAACCCGAGGCCACGGCCGAGTTCTGCGGTTGCAAGGATCGTCCGGTAGCCGTGTACGAATACTGCAATGTCCATGGCCTGTGGTCCACCGACGATATCCCCGAGCAGAAGACCCGTTCCTGCTGCTGTGCGTCCAAATGACGGCTACGGCTCACGGAATATTCAATAATATAAATGTATAACTC
>JAGHSR010000052.1 GCA_018065765.1 Candidatus Colicola coprequi | reverse complement strand
CAATAGGATTCGCAAAATCGTGCAAGATAAATTTGATATATATGCCATGCGGGCACGATTGGGCATAGATGGTGACTTGTATATACGCAATCACTTCTATGAGTTGAATGGACATATCTTCCAACCTTACGGACCAGACAATGAGGTGTATTATGCTTTGGCTCTTGATAAAAACAATTCTCAGCAAGCCGCACCAATTAAGAATACACTAAATCAATATTTTATATTGGATAAGTGCGAGATGGGCGAAAATCCTGCTGACAAATTGCATGATTTGGAGCAGCAAGAATTATCGCGTCCACTTGCGCCAAGCCAATGGCTGACATTCTACTATCTGCAACGTACACCACAAGCCACCATCCTGTTTGGTTATTACAAAGATGATGACCACTTGAGATGGATATTAGGGAATAATGATAAGGGGTCTTTAGTATATAATGTGCGCCTGCAAGTAGGGCAGACAGAACCTCGTGATGGAGCACATTCGGCCCATTTTTATAAGCAAAAAAAAGTACAATTTGTCGTACTATATACCGATGACTATGCTACTACAGGGCTATATCGCGTTTTCCATGTGAAAGATACCGCCGAAGTCTTGCATGAAAGGATGGTTAAGACATGGTATCCAAATATGAAAGATGATGGCAATTATTTCTTCTTCCGCTTTGATGAAGAAGTGCAAATTATGCCGATAGATATTAATGCCGCATTGCAGAAAGCAAAGAGCCAACATCTTGAAACATATCACTCCTTGGTGGATGGAGAACCTTTGTTCTTAACATGCGAAGAACTGATGAATCTGCATCAATAATACATTTATGCCAGACCGTATGACTCCCAAACAGCGTCACCGCTGCATGTCCCATATACACAGCAGCGGAACCAAGCCCGAAAAAGCGGTGCGGAGTTGGTTGTGGAGACACGGTTACCGCTATCGGCTGAACGTGAAAAGCGTACTGGGCAAGCCGGATATCGTGATGCGCAAATACCGCACTGCCATCTTTGTCAACGGCTGTTTCTGGCACGGACACGAGGGCTGCAAGGATTTCGTGATGCCCAAGTCCAATGTGGCATTCTGGCAGTCCAAAATAGACAGGAAAAGGGAACGCGACAGACAAAACTGCCAGATTTTGGCGGACAACGGTTGGCAGGTCATTGTCATTTGGGCATGCGAACTGAAGGAGGATTTGGAACGGACCATGTCGGAAACCGTAATCGCCTTGAACCGCAATTATTTGCGTATCGTCCAAAACAAAAAACGTCCTATTCCGCCAAATTAGGATTGGAACGCCATAGTCTGCCATAAATAAACAATGTAAGAAGAAACGGCGATGGTAGAGTCGGGGAAAATTCGATTTGAAGGTGTTGCCAAAAAAGGTGGCTACTATGTCAACCGATGAGGTCTTGGCTGTGTAAAAATACAAAATGGCGGTGTAAAAGTCCAGTTTGGCGGTGTAAATGGGAGGACGCAATAATATTGAGTGTGGCTAAATAGGTGGCAGGTGGCAGAGTGCCGATAGCAGGAAAAGGGATAATTAGAAAAAACATGTATAAGACAACTAATAAATTAAAAATATGAATCAGCAAGATAATCAGATTGTGCTTTTTCAAAGTCAAGATGGACGAGTACATCTTGAAGTCAACCGAGACGAAAAAACGGTTTGGTTACGGCAAGAACAAATCGCAGAGTTATTCGACAAAGATGTTTCGGGTATCAGTCGTCATATCTCTAAGATTTTTAATGAAGGAGAATTGGATCCAAAAAGTAATTTGCAAAAAATGCAATTTACTGGCATAGACAAACCTATAAACTTCTATTCTTTAGATGTCGTTTTGGCAGTAGGTTATCGTGCAAGTAGCCGTCGCGCTACAGAGTTTCGCATCTGGGCAAGTAAACTCGCTCTCGCCGGTGGAAGTGGCATATTTGGATAGCATAAAAGAATTGGAACAAAAAATAACAAATAACAAAAAGAATATCAAAGACCAAAAATAGACTTCCTCGTCTATAACCTCTACAACCTCACCGACTCCGAAAAAGAGATAATATGAAAAGGATAAAATAAGACATATGAACCAAAACGATAAAGATACATTGCTAACCCTCTTGCAGAAACATCAAGAGTTGGGCATATCAAATCAAACAAGACAAGGCGCAATATATACAAGCACTGATTGATGCACGCGAGCAAGAAAATATACAAATCTTTATTGATTGTATGCACCAACTGCATTGTGAACATCTTCAACAAGATATCGACCAGTTCCAATTATCAACGACAGAGAAAATGGTCGATAAAGTCCAAGTAGCAGAGAAAATGGTCGATAAATGGTCGATAAAACCCTCCTTAGCGGATAAATTGGCGGATATTGTGGAGTGGATGATGGATAAAGATGAAATCACGACAGAGCAGTTATGCTCCCATTTTGGGTATGCAGCTACTACCGCTAAACGCTATCTCCGCCAACTGACAGCCTTTGGCTATTTGGTGCAAAAAGGAGCCAACCGCAATCGTTCATACAAAACGATATAACCCGCAAAATATAAAAATAGCACATTTTTTTGTGCAACGATGCAACAATAAAGAAAATCACAAATTAGAATGTTATATTTGCCGCAAAAGGAAGTAATCATAAATAATAGAGGGGTATTTAGTTAGAGTTTAGAGATGGAACAACAGGGAACCGACAGGGAATCGGTTGTTCCCTGTTTTTTGTCCGAAAAAAGCAGTACTTTTGCACCGTCATTTGGAAAAGCCAAGTGATGGTGCTTGTTTTTATAACGCTAGCATTTCTATAAATCAAGCACCGGCAGCGCTGCCATAATTTATTCACTCGCTCACAAGTGTGGGCACAAACGAATTATAAATATGGCAAAAAAACAAAATTTTGCAAAACTGCAACAGGCACTGTTTACTCGTAGTGCCAAGATGATGAGTTATGAACTGCGTACCCGTCGCGAAGTGTGGG
>JAGHSR010000025.1 GCA_018065765.1 Candidatus Colicola coprequi | reverse complement strand
GGTTGCAGTATATTGAATATGATACATGCAGGAAAATAACTAAGTATAGAATAATCTTTTACGTAGAACCCCGCCCATGCATTATAATCTGTACACTTTTCAATACAAGCAAAATAATACACATGGCCAAACGGATAATAATATGAAAATGCCTCACCTGCTAACATTGTATCAGTTACAGCAGCCGTTGCACTATTGGTGTGCCCCCATGAATAATCGGCTTTTGCATAACAAACATTGTTCGATATGCTAATCAATAGAGACACAAATAAAACACCAATCCACACATAACCATAATGTTGATTAACTCGACGAGGCAATAAATACAATACAATCAAGAAATAACCTATACTGAATATAACGAAACTCACAATATCCAATCCCATATACGACAATAGCGAATCCCAAAATCCACTCAAATTGTCTGCCATTTTCATAGTTTCATAAGATAAAAACAAGCCATTTGCTTTGAAATAGAATAGGTTGGCTATACACCACAAATCAATTATCAGGTTAACAATATATGTCCACCAAAATCGTTTGAAGAGAAAGATAAAACTACCTAAAAACAAGATTGGAGCTATTTTTCCGCCCCAGAACCTTAAAAATTCTGTTGGATGTTTCCATAAAGAAGAAACCAATATTCCATAATCAACCGAAAAATGGAAAATCATCGTTTTAATGAATAAACAGCCGCAAAACAGAATAAACACGCTCCACTGGGCACGATTGCCTTTTTGAAACCAAGAGCGAATAGATGACAAACTCATTGTCTTTTTGTTGTTTTGTGGGTGATGGTTCCTATCGACCCTAAAATAACTACAACAAAAAAGCGTGGAACCTTATTTGCCTATTCTCCACATTGAGGTTCCTGCAAGACCCTGACAACAAGAACAGACTATAATGCCTCCACGCTGGCATATATACACACCCCAACGGGCGTAATACACACCAACAATAGACATTTATTGTCTTTCTTATTTTGGGCTGTCGAAATTTTGCAGGATTCCAATGTGCCAAAACAAGCGTCAATAAACGCTTTTTGTACGATTATCTTTCAAATCGCTATCTATGTCTGCCATTTTTTACCAGAATGACCAAACTGGGTATTTCTAAAGATGTTGCACAATATCCTTTGCGGACATTTCCATTTTAGAAAACGCAAAGAGTTTCTTCCCTAAATCCTTGATGGAAGCACCTATATGATAAACGGTATCATCAATCAGGAGGAAACGGTCATGGTTATTCTTACACGTACAGACATCAATGGGTCGATACTGAACATTGTGTTTTTCTATATCCAATCGTAATTGAGCTGAAATAGTGTGCGTATAGATGGTTGCCTTTACTCCGTTATTTCTCTTATCTAACCAAGCTAAAACATTAGCATCCACATAATTATCAATCAAAATCACAGAGTGTGTAGCTGATTGGATTAAATTCGACACAAACAAGTAAGCATCAAATATTTGTCCTTCATAGAAAACACCTTCAATTGGTGGAAGCGAAGTTCGAATAAAGAAGTCTATTTTGTCCTGATGTTCTGCCAAAGTTTGCTCGTGTTGCGTCAAACGACGATCTATGCGTTCCTCCATCGCCATTAAACGTTGGTTGATGGCATAACCGCGAAGAGTATAGTCTTTCAAAACACGATTAGCCCATTGACGAAATTTAATACCACGAACCGTATTCACACGAAACCCCACAGAAATAATAACATCTAAATTATAAAAACCAACCTCGCGTTTGACTGTACGATTACCTTCCAATTGAACTAGTTCCAAAATGGAACATGTTGCCGTTTGTTGCAGTTCCTGCGAATCATAAATATTTTTAAGATGCTTTGTGATTGCCTGACGATTCACATCAAACAACTCTGCCATTTGCGCTTGCGTCAGCCATACAGTATCATCTGCCACACGAACTTCCAATTTGGTTAGTTCATTAGGCTGATAAAGCACTATTTCGTTTTGCTTTTCCATTTCTATAAACTGGGTATTTAGATCAAATCCCTAAACTTGCTTTGATAGCCGGAACGCGGGCTTCGGCTGCAGCAGTAGCGGCTTCGTAGTCGGCAGGCGACTTCATCGTAGCGGGAATCTCGAAATAGAACTTAATCTTAGGTTCTGTGCCGGACGGGCGAACAGATACTTTGAGGCCACCATCGGTAAAGTACTGTAGGACATTGGATTTGGCTTCTAACGCCATGTGAATCTCAGACTCTTGCCACTGATCATTGACGAGTGTACGTTCGACGGAGAGTTGATAGTCCTTGATTTTGATGACCTTTTCGCCGGCAATCTCTGTGATAGGGTTATTGCGGTAGTTAACCATCATTTGTGCAATCTCTTCAGCACCCGTCTTGCCGGGGCGGACAACATTGATGGTTGTTTCACGTTGAAAACCGTACTCCATATATATATTAAGGAGATACTCATAGAGGGTCATGCCGTGCTCTTTGGCGAAGGCGGCTATCTCGCAAATGAGGCAGATGGCAGAGGGCGAACATTTATCGCGAACGGCATCGTATGCCATAAAACCAAAACTCTCTTCACCACCACCGATGTATTTGCGTTCGCCTTCCCACATGCGTATGCGGTTGGCAATCCATTTGAATCCTGTATATTCGTCCGTGAGTGTGATACCTTGTCGGTCGGCAATGCGACGAATGACTTCACTGGTGACGATGGTCTTGACCAAATACATATCCGGGCGCATCTTGCCGAGTTTTTTCATGTTGTTGATGATGTAGTAGCAGTACATCATACATGTTTGGTTGCCATTGATGATAACCCATTCGTTCTTGTCGTTCCGGCAGACGATGGCGATGCGGTCTGCGTCCGGGTCGGAGGCAATGACTAGGTCGGCATTGAGTTTGGTGCCGAGGTTCATACCCAAAGTCATAGCTTCGCTATTCTCCGGATTGGGCGATACGACTGTGGGGAAATTGCCATCAATCACCATCTGTTCAGGTACGACGTGGATATTTTGGAATCCCCACGAACGCAAGCACATAGGAATGATTTGTCTGCCGGTTCCGTGAAGAGGGGTATAGACAATATTCAGGTCTTTCTGTTTTAGAATAACGTCTTGGTCAATCATGACGGACTTGACAGCCATCATATAGTCGTAGTCCATTTCGCCGCCAATGATGGTGATTAAGTCTTTGTTGCCACCGGTTTTCACATCTTCCATCCGGACGCGGTTGACCTCGTCAATGATACCCTTGTCGTGTGGTTGGAGCACTTGTGAACCGTCTTCCCAGTAGGCTTTGTATCCGTTGTACTCTTTGGGATTGTGTGAGGCAGTAACGTTCACACCGCCTTGGCAACCCAAATGTCGAATAGCAAAACTAACTTCGGGAGTGGGACGTAAGCTCTCAAATAGATAAACTCGAATACCGTTGGCAGCCATAACGTCGGCTACTGTTTCTGCGAATTCGCGTCCGTGATTGCGGCAATCATGACCTACAACAACAGACACTTGACCTCCTTTGGACAGGGTTTTGTAGCCGCCTTCGCGAGCCACTTTGTTCAGATAATTGGCATAACCTTGTGTGGCTTGAGCCACAACGTACTTGTTCATACGGTTGGTGCCGGGACCCATGATACCTCTCAAACCACCGGTACCAAACTCCAAAGTGCGGTAAAAACTATCAATCAATTCTGTCTTGTCTTCTGCTTCCATCATAGCTTTGACTTGAGCTTTGGTTTCAGCATCATAATTGCCATCTAGCCACGTTTGAGCAGTAGCCATGATTTGTTTTAATTCGTCGTTTTGCATAATTATATTTGATTAGTGAGTAGGCAGATAGATAGGAATAATAACGATTATTTTGGTAATAACGCCACAAAATTACTACTTTTTTTGTATGTATGCAAATTATTTTGTACCTTTGTCGCATAAATAAAAATATATAACCTGCTCTTACCATGACAAACAAGGAACAATACACGGAATGGGTGTCCACACAATCTCAACTTCCCATTTTTATGCAACCCTGGTGGTTAGATGCTGTAACAGCCGGAAAAGCGTGGGATGTTATTTTGGTTCGGCACAACGATTTATTTCCCAATACGGATGCCGCTTCGGAGTCAGATAAAGAAAGTCTAATCGTGGCAGCAATGCCGTATTTGATTCGCAAGAAATGGTTTATGACATATATCGTGATGCCTCAGCAGACGCAGATAGGCGGTATTTTTTGTCCTCCCCCTGCTGAGGATGAACCTGTTGATATGTTGCAGGTGCGTTATCAGCGGATCGTATCGTTTGTGGCTGCTCGATTGGCTGAGATGAAATTGTGGTACTATTACCAGCAATTTCCGGTAGGCAGTCCGTTCCCTGCTTTATTTCATAAGCACGGATTTCGTGTGAATGAGCGCACAACCTATCGCATCAACGATTTGAGCAACTTAGATAAGGTGATTGACGCTTTCTCGAAGAACAAAAAACGTCAATTGCAAAAAGCACTCTCGTTGCATGCCGATATGACCCTCACTCCGGAGCAGTTTTATCAGTTTCACACGCAATGTATATCGAAACACAAGCACCGCTTGAGTTATTCCCGTGAGTTTTTCTTGGTTTTGGAGCGTAAGACAGCCCGCCTGAATCAGAGTCGGATATTGGCTATCAAAAATGCAGACGGACAAGTGTATGCTGCAGCCTATTTGGTTTGGGATGCAGAGAGAATGTATTATCTAATCCCGTGCTATGACCCCGACTTCAAGGATTCGGGAGCAAGTGCTTTGTTGGTATTGGAGGCCATCAAGTTGGCTCGCGAGATGGGAGTAAACTTTGATTTTGAAGGGAGTATGGAGCGTGGTATAGCCAATCATTACCGTCAGTTCGGTTCCACGGCGACCACGTATTATTCGGTGCATCATTACTATAAAAAGGTTTTTTGGTTTGCCATCGTGTACAACTGGTTGCGTAATCGCAAATACGGCATATAATTACCAACCTGACTATCTCACAGAACGTACCTATAACTATTTGTGTGTATCATGAGAGTTCTTTACCTCAGCGCATGGTATCCTACGGAGCGTGACCAGATGGCCGGCTTGTTTGTTCAAAAACATGCTGACGCCGTGCGTGCGCAAGGGGCAGATGTGCGGGTTGTCTATACCGAAGAAAAAGGTTGGCGTTACTGGCGCAAGATGATTCGCGGACTGCGGACATTACGCAAAGAAGGTTGGCTTCCGGACGTGGTGCAAGTCAATGTGCTGAATAAAAACGGGTTGTTGGCATGGTGGCTGTGGAAAAGGTATCGCATACCTTATATAATTATTGAACATTGGAGCGGCTATCTCCCTGCCAATTTCTCTTTTAGAGGTGGTTGGCACGGGTGGTTGATGCGTTCAATCGCACAAGAAGCAAAGTGTATCTTACCCGTCAGCCAAATGTTGGAAGATGCCATGAAAAACTGTGGCATACACAACAGCCGCTGGGAACGCATACATAATGTAGTGGATGATTTCTTCTACCAATTACCGGTCAACCGTCGACCGACTGTCGACCGACTGTCGACCGACTGTCGAGTAAAGAATGTGCGGCTGCTGCATGTCAGTTGCTTTGACGAAAAAGCCAAGAACACGCAAGGACTGTTGCGGGCCTATAAACATGCTCTTGCATCACGCCCTAATCTGCATCTGACGATGGTAGGTACGGGCGTAGATTGGCAGGCAAGCAAGGACTATGCTGCCCAAATAGGTCTTACCGATGAACAGGTGCGCTGGACCGGCGAACTGACTCCGAGAGAGGTGTGCCACGAGATGCAACAAGCAGATGGTTTTGTACTATTCTCTAATTACGAGACCTACGCCATCGTCTTAGTAGAGGCACTCATATCCGGGCTACCCATCATAAGCAGTCAGGTCGGTATAGCACCGGAGGTAGTGACTGACGACAAAGGGATAGTAGTCCCTGTGGGAGACGAACAGGCTCTGACCCAAGCCATCATTGATTTTCAGGCAGACCAATACAGCCCCGAAAACCTCCGCCAAAATAGTGAACAATATCGTTTCTCTGCCGTTGGGAAACAATTGATGACAATATATTCGTATGCTATCCAATATTAAAAGTATATTCTACCAATTGCACAACAATAA
>JAGHSR010000085.1 GCA_018065765.1 Candidatus Colicola coprequi | reverse complement strand
ATCCATTTGGGCAAGATACTTGTACATCTCGGCATCGTCAAAGGCGTTGATGTATGCATCCATGTAAGAGGTGAAACCGCGTTTGTTGAGTTCGGCGACGGAAGTTTGGCATGCTTGAAGGTAGCCTGCTTCGTCCAACGGAGCACCGAAACTTTGCTCAATAACGTACATCACGGCTTCATCGGTGAGGAATCCGCTGGCGATATTGTCCGAGCCTTGTATTGTGATAACTTCTCCACCGCGAACATCTTTCAGTTTGTGCCCGTTCTCATCAATCAGTCCCGCCATCTTGAGTGCCGTCCTGTTACAAACAGCACTGTGACCGCCGCCATCCATCATAATTACCGGATAGCCCTGAGAAACGGCTTCTATCTCCGTCGCATAGTCATTTTTACCAATCTTCTCAACATCCGTTGTGCTCCAACCAAAGGAGATGAAGGGACCCGGATTTGTTTGCATCTTTTGAGGGATGACGGAACTAATGAGATTCTTGTAGGGTTCTCTAAAACCGGGTAACATACGAGCTATTGCATCAATCCCGACGAAGTGTCCGTGACCTTCGGTACAGCCCGGTATAACGAGACCTTTGTTCGTGTAATCAATAACGGTGAAACCGCGTTGTTCATACTTCTTTGCTCCGGCAATATCACCTACATACACAAACTTACCGTTCTCCACTGCAAAGGCATCAACGATAGCATTGTTCTCTGCCGTAAAGATTTTACCATAAACGACCAAGTTCCTACCTTTCAATTGAGGTTCGCACTTGTCTTTACAACCCACTAACGTGATAGCGGCAACAGCCATAAAGGCAAAAAAGAGTTTTTTCATAATTTAAAATAAACATTTTACTAAATTTCACCGCAAAGGTACGACAATTTTTTGAGATGCGCAAACTTTTTGAATGGAAAATTGAGAAATGAGAATGGAGAATGGTTAGATGAATGCAGAATGCAAAATGCAAAATGCAAAATGGTTAGATGAATGCAAAATGGAGAAATGAGAATGGAGAGAATGTGCCCCCCGACCCCCTAAAGGGGAGGAGAAGTAACCATTAATCATCGTTAATACAACATTAATTGCCATTAATAGGGCATTCATTTTCGTTAATAAATATCAAGAATGCAGAGAATGGAGAGAATGTGCCCCCCAGCCCCCTGAAGGGGGAGGAGAAGTAAACATTAATCATCGTTAATAAAACATTAATTGCCATTAATAGGACATTAATATTCATTAATAAAAATCAAGAATGCAGAGAATGGAGAGAATGTGCCCCCCGACCCCCTGAAGGGGGAGGAGAAGACCCTATCCCCGACCCTTTCCCTCATAGGGCAAGGGTGGATAGGAGAAGGGGTGGGGAGCCCTAGTCCATAGAAGGGGAAGATAGGAGAAGGGGAGTCCCAAGTCCCATAGAAGAGGAGATAGTTGCCTACCCCGAAGCATATTTTTTTTGTTTTATCAAAAAAAAGCAGTACCTTTGTGCGTTTTTTGGTAGCATGTCAAGTTTGTAAAAGAAATGAACGAGTTTTTAGAGAAAGAAGAAGAAGTGCTCAAAATGCTCAAGACCGTATTTGACCCGGAAATTCCCGTCAATATTTACGACCTTGGACTCATCTACCGCATTGAGATAGATGGTACCACCTGTCATATCGACATGACCCTTACTGCCCCATCCTGCCCGGCAGCTGATTTTTTGGTGGAAGATATCCGACAGAAAGTAGCCGGCATAGAGGGTATTGACCATGTGGATATACAACTGGTTTTTGAGCCGGAATGGACCAAAGACATGATGAGCGAAGAAGCCAAGTTGGAACTCGGTTTCCTGTAGGCAGGTAACACAAGACAACTAATCTGAATCGTAAAACCATGATTTATTTTCTTAGCGATGCCCATCTCGGATCACGTGCCATCCCAAACGGCAACGAGCATCAACAACGGCTCATTCACCTGCTCCGGCAGATGAGCCACGATGCTACTGCCATTTATCTACTGGGAGACATTTTCGATTTTTGGTTCGAGTACTTTTGGCACGACCGCAGCAAATCTGCATACGCTCCTATTCTCAGCTGTCTCAAACAACTCACTTCACAAGGCATTGCTGTTCACTTTTTTATAGGTAATCACGACATCTGGACTTTTGGGCAACTCGCCCGCGAGACGGGCATGATTATACATCGTGAACCACTCTCCACAACGCTTTGCGGTAAGCACGTCTTCATGGCTCACGGAGACGGACTGGTTCCGAGCACCTATATACAATCGTTACCCCACGAAGTACAGAAACGCATACGCGTTTTTATGCACCTCAGACGATTTTTCCATAACCCCATTTCACAGTTCCTTTATCGCCTTTTGCCACCTGCATTGGGTAATCATTTGGGCTACGAATGGGCACGAAAGAGCCGACAGAAAGAACTCAAAACCCCCTACCCATACAAGGGAGAAAATGAGGAAGAACTGGTGCTATTTGCCAAAGAAATGGAAAATAACCATTCACAACAACCCCGATACGACTACTATATTTTCGGGCACAGACACATCGAACTGGATTTGCAGTTACGGACACGCGCACGCGTAATTTTATTGGGTGACATGTTCCGCCAATGGACCTACGCGCAAATGAATGAGATGGGAGAAATGGAAGTGAAGAACGAAGAATGAACAATGAATAATATGCACACAAGACAAGAACAATTGCAGGCGTTTGACCGGCTGCTCACCATCATGGATGAGTTGCGCGAGAAATGCCCGTGGGACAAAAAACAAACATTTGAGAGCCTCCGGCAAAACACCATTGAAGAGACCTACGAACTTTGTAGTGCCATCATCCGACACGACATGACCGAAATCAGCAAGGAACTGGGCGACGTACTGCTGCACGTGATCTTCTATGCCAAGATGGGCAGCGAAACAGGTGATTTTGATATAGCCGATGTTTGCAACCGCATTAGTGACAAATTGGTTTTTCGTCATCCACACGTCTATGGTGACGAAGCAGCCAAGAATGCCGAAGATGTCTGCAAGCTGTGGGAACAGGTCAAACTCAAAGAGAAAGGTGGCAACAAAACCGTCCTTTCCGGCATACCCGAAGCTCTGCCCGCCTTAGTGAAAGCCTACCGTATTCAGGACAAAGCGGCTAATGTAGGCTTTGATTGGGAACAAAAAGAGGATGTCTGGCAGAAAGTGAAAGAAGAAATTGCAGAATTTGAAAATGAACTGCGCTCCGGCAACACCGACAACCAAGAAGCCGAATTAGGCGATCTGATTTTTTCGCTCGTCAATGTAGCACGACTCTACAAAATCAAACCCGACAACGCTTTGGAACGCACCAATATCAAGTTTATGCAACGCTTCAACTACATCGAGCAACAAGCCAGAGAAAAGGGTCTAAGCCTCAAAGACCTGACCCTCGATGAGATGGAAGCACTGTGGCAGGAAGCCAAGCACCTATAGTCACTCTGCACGAGAAGTCACTACCGGCTGCAAGAACAGATACGAAACAGGCGAATACTTGCTATCAGACTCCACTACAAACTCCAACTTATGCAAACCCTCCTTTAAGGGAGCATAACCTGCGGCAAACGAAACCATGTTGTAGCCGGGATTGTAATAGAGCTGTGCTGTACGAAGATTGGATTTCTCTGCCAGGACTTGGCGAATTTCGTCGTTGATGGTGATTTGCAGATTGAGAGCCGTTGTGTCAAAATTGATACGAGTTGCTATCAAATCGTTGCCCATGCTCCAAAATCGCACCGCAAACACCACCGAGTCGCGAGGAGTAACCGACAAAGTATCTGTCATAACATACGCATTGAGGTCTGCATCATACTTAACTGCCATCGTATCCTCTGCCGACACTAACGTGTCGCCATGAAAAGTGGGATTGAGATACATATCCGAGAACATAATCTCCGGCGTATAATCCGAATGGGTATCGCCAACGCACGAGGTAAGCATCAGACCCGCTGAAGCCACCAAAAGAACAAAAAACTTTTTCATAATCAAATTGGGAAATAAAGTGATTACCCTTATCAAACAAAAGTGCGGCATAAAGGACTCGAACCTTCACTCCTTGCAGAACTAGATCCTAAGTCTAGCGCGTCTACCAATTCCGCCAATGCCGCATATCGAACACAAGACCAACTCGTATCCAACAAAAAACACCAATAAGACCATCTCTTAAAAAGCGGGTGCAAAGGTACAGCTTTTTTTTGAAATCACCAAATATGAACGAAACTTTTTACAAAAAATTAACCAACGGAGTCCAGATCGTTCACCGTCACTCCAACTCCGAAGTTGCTTACGTCGGTATCATGGTAGGAGCGGGCACCCGCCACGAGGTTCCCGAAATGAACGGTATGGCTCACTATATCGAACACTGTGTTTTTAAGGGGGTTATGCACGATGACAAACCGCTCTCCGCTAAACAATTGATTAACCGCATCGAAGGCATCGGCGGCGAAATCAATGCCTACACGACCAAGGAAGAGACCACTTTTTATGCTGCCGTTCCGCGACACTATTTTGCTCGCACACTCCGCCTCATCAGCGACATGGTGCTCCACCCCACCTTCCCAAAAGACGAAACCGACAAAGAAGTTAGCGTGATTTTGGACGAAATAGAGAGTTACAACGACTCGCCCAGCGAACTCATCTATGACGATTTTGAGAGTCTCATTTTTGACGGCAGTTCACTTGCTCTGCCGATATTAGGCACCAAGAAGACTCTGAGACATCTCTCACAAAAAGCCTCATACGCCCACGAATGGATGCAACGTAACTACCTGCCGGAACGTATCGTTGTCTTCTCGCAAGGACATATACCTTTTCAAAAAATAGAGGAACAGGTAGAGGAGATTTTTGGCAACATTCCACCTACCCAATCAGCCGGCAACAACGCAGTAGCACACAGTCTCCCCTGCGAAATCACTCTCGATGCAAATCACGCCTCTGCTTCCTACCACAAGCACACCCATCAAATGCACGTGATGATAGGAGGCAAAGCGTATCCACTCGGACATAAGCGTCAATTGGGCATGTACCTAATGAACAACATATTGGGCGGCGGTAGCCTGTCCAGCCTGCTCAATATGTCTATTCGGGAGCAGAAAGGGCTCGTCTATACCATCGAATCGCAATACACTCCCCTGAGTGATACCGGCTACTGGAATATCTACTTTGCCTCCGAACCCAACCACCGTCAGCAGTGCTTAGACCTAATATACGCGCAACTCGCGCGCCTGCGCGAGAGACCGTTCACCCCCAGACAACTCTCCCATGCCATCAAGCAACTGCACGGGCAAATGGCTATCTCTGCGGAAAATCAAGAGAACAACGTGCTTGCTATGGCAAAGCAGATGCTCTACTACGGCAAAGCACCCGATTGGCAAGAGACTTTTCACCAAATAGAACAATTCACTCCCGACGATTTGCAGCAGATTGCCATCGAACTCATGCAGGAAAAATCACTATTCTCACTATTTTATGAATAAAAAACCAAAAAAAAATTAAATAGATTTGTTCAATCTAAAAAAAAGTATTAACTTTGCCGCACATTTTGGATTAGTACGGAAT
>JAGHSR010000163.1 GCA_018065765.1 Candidatus Colicola coprequi | reverse complement strand
ATATAGACTTAATCTATTACTTAGACGCGGAAGTGGATACGGTTCGTCTTAAGGAAGCCTTGCAGCAGACCGTTAATAGACATCCGTATCTGAAAGCACATATCGTGCAAGATGTTGACGGACGCTTGTACTTGGAAGCTCGTGACGACGACCCCGTTATTGTGCAAGAGCGATGTGTGAGGACACGCGAGGATGCGCTGCGACATGTCGGAATGCGCTTTGACTTATTGCACGATACCCTTTACCGATTCGTCCTTTTTACGCTGATGGATGGTCAACGGATACTGTACATGGATTTTCATCACATTCTCTGCGACGGTATGTCTTGCACTACTTTCCATCGTGAATTAGGTCAGACCTATGACGGGCTATTGAATGACGGGCAGGTCGAAGTATATGGTTTTGAAGAAGCAGAGCAGGAAGAGCAAGAACGACAATGTGCAAGTTATACAGCTGCCAAAGAGTGGTATAGGCAGACTTTTGCCGCAGCCGCCGAAGTAGAGTCTATGCCGATAGGAGATATGGCAGCAGAAACGGTGGTTGAAAGTCAAAAGCCGAAGGAAGAGTGGATAACGGAGTTCATTCCGATGCGTGTGACAGCGCACGAAGTGGCAGACTGTTGCACGCGCACCGGAGTGGGAACGAGCCTTCCTTTCACCGCTGCCTTTGGTTACACCTTGTCCTGTTACACCGCTTCCGATGAGGCGTTGTTCGCCACTATCTGGCACGGCCGTGCCGACCAATCAAGCATGGATGCCATAGGTATGTTCGTCAAGACATTGCCGGTTTACATGCGTTTCACCTCCCCCGACCTCACGTCCTGTTTATCGGCTCTCAAACAGCAATTGCACGAGGCACGGCGACATAGTATCTATTCGTTCGCAGAGGTATGTAGTGACCTCGATATTCATCCTCAAGTCTGCTTTGCCTATCATGCCAACCTGCATATGTATCATCTGTGTCTAAACGGCAAAGAGCAGCGAGACGAGTTTGTGCGACATCATCGTCCGGGACTTGAACTAATCGTTAATCTCATCCAAACGGATACACAATATCAAATAAAGATTGAATACAACAGCAAGGTCTATACGTCGGCATTCATTCATCAGTTCTGTGCTACCTACGCACAAGTGCTGCAAGGACTGGTTGCTCATCAACCTCTCCCTTTGGTGCAACCGACATGTCCCCGTTCCGAGCTCGTTAAAGTCAATAGTGAGGAGACGATTGTTTCCCTATTCCGTCACACAGCCCAGACCTATCCTGACCGTGTAGCCGTGGTTTATAACGATACCGAACTGACTTATCGGCAATTGGATGAGCAGTCCGATGCGTTGGCGGCTGAGATCCTGCATGTCTGCCCTCAACCCTCCGTGGTTGCTATCTTAGTGGGGCGTTCGGAACGCATGGTTGTTTGTGCGTTGGCAGCCCTCAAGACGGGCAGTGCTTATCAGCCCTTAGATCCTGCTTATCCCGCTGAACGACTGAACTTCATGGTGCTGGATAGTCATGCTGAAGTGCTGTTATGCGAGCCCCACTTGCGCGAGTTACTAACGGACTTTACGGGCGAAACACTTGTTATAAACAATAGCCCTACGGGCGCACCATCCACTAGCCACCAGACACCAGACACCAGACACAATAGCCCTTCGGGCGCACAATCCACCGCCCCCTTCATCCTTCTCTACACCTCCGGTTCCACGGGAACGCCCAAGGGTGTGCAATTGACTCACCATAACCTTGTGACGTTCTGCGACTGGTACAGACGTTATTATCATCTTGCTTGTGAACACCGTGTGGCCGCGTATGCGTCTTTCGGTTTTGACGCGGACATGATGGACCTCTACCCTGCCCTCACGACGGGTGCTGCCGTGGTGATTGTGCCGGAAGAATTGCGTATTGATTTGGAGGCTCTTAGTCGCTATTTGGCAGACAAGCAAGTGACGCATAGTTTTATGACGACACAAGTGGGTTACCAGTTTGCGGTGACTTATCCTACTCATTCCACATTGCAGCACTTGACTATCGGTGGTGAGAAACTGGCACCCATCGACCCGCCTGTTTCCTATCAGCTCTACAATGCCTACGGGCCAACCGAGTGTACCATCTTCTCGACCATCTATCCCATAACGCATAACGAACCGAATATCCCGATTGGTAAACCGCTTGACACGTTGCGCGCGTATGTGGTCAATCGGTTTGGGCAGTCCTTACCTTGGGGTGCCGCCGGAGAACTGATACTATGCGGTGAGCAAGTGTCCAATGGGTATCTGAACCAACCGGAAAAGACGCAATCCGTGTTTATTGAATACGAGGGCGAACGTGCGTACAAGACAGGTGACATCGTCCGCTTCCGGCAGAACGGCGATATTGAGTTTATCGGAAGGCGCGATGGACAAGTTAAGATACGTGGTTTCCGTATCGAACTGAAAGAAGTGGAAGCCGTCATTCGTGCCTATGAAGGCATACAAGACTGCACCGTACAAGCTTTCGACCAAGAGAGTGGCGGCAAATACATTGCTGCCTATGTGGTGGCGAATCATCCCGTTGACATCAACCAACTCCATGCTTTTATTGCAACGCAAAAACCGGCTTATATGGTGCCCGCTTTCACGATGCAGATAGATGCCATACCACTCAATGTCAACCAAAAAGTGGATAAAAAGAAACTACCTAAGCCGGAGGTTCAAAGCACCCACTCCCAACACGAAAACGTCAAGACCGACAGCGAGATGAATATGCTTGAGCAACGCCTATGCCGAATGGTGACGGACTTGACACAACAGACACCTACGTTGATTGACCCGCTGATTTATTGCGGACTGAACTCCATCTTGGCGATGCGCTTGTCCGTAATGCTCTACAAGCAGTTTGGTGTTAAGACCACCGGCAAACAGATTCTGGATAATGCGACTATCCTG
Organism: Candidatus Colicola coprequi; assembly: GCA_018065765.1. Lineage (GTDB taxonomy): Bacteria > Bacteroidota > Bacteroidia > Bacteroidales > Paludibacteraceae > Colicola > Colicola coprequi. Next base: position 23,590 of record JAGHSR010000163.1, on the reverse strand, counting down.
ACCCTCGAGAATGCCATCCTCTCCTCTCTCCTCCATACACCATCCACTGAAGACGGTTCACCAGACACCAGACACCAGACACCAAACACCAACACCTCTCCCCTCTCCTTTGCGCAGCAAGGTATTTACGCTGAATGTCTGAGGAATCCTGACACCACGATTTACAATATCCCGATGGATATCACCTTGCCGGGTACCTTAGGCACCACGCGAGTAAGAGAGGTGGTGACGCAAGTGATATCTCTTCATCCGATGCTCTTTGCTCATTTTGAGGAAAACGAAGAGGGAGAAATCGTGCAAGTCAGCCCATCGCAACCGACGCCCATAGTGGCAGTGATAACGGGACAACCGTTAGAAACGGTGAAGGCGGACTTTGTGCGCCCGTTTGACTTGAAGAAGGATGTGCTACATCGTTGCGCGGTGGTTCAGAGTGACGACGGCATACATGTCTTGTTAGACGCCCATCACTTGGTAGCAGACGGCGTCTCGTTCGATGTGATGATGCGGCAGATAGTAGGTCTGTTACGCGGCGAACAACCCACCGAAGAAGACTGCTCGTATCTGCGTTTTGCCCAAGCGCAACAGGCTCCACAAGCCGCAGAACAGATGGAGCAACATCGGCAGTTCTTTGCACAACAACTTGCCGAGATGGACGAGCCTATTACGCTGTCATCGGACTTGCCCGCGGGACAAACAGGTCATATCCAAGAAGTAGCCAGACCCATAAGGTCGTCGGAGATTCAAGTTCCTAAGTCCTTAGACCATGTGACGGATGCCACGTTCTGGTTTGCGGTGGTTGCCTACACCTTAGCACGGTATGCGAATACGAGAAATGTCTATATGACCACGGTGAGTAATGGTCGCCAAGATCCTGCTGTGGCGGATACGGTCGGGATGTTCGTCAATACGGTGCCCGTTGTTGCCCATCTGCGCGAACAGACCATCGCCGAATATCTAACCTCTACGGCGCGTGATTTTCAGGCCGTTATTGCCCATGAGAACTATCCTTTTGCGCGTATTGCCGCCGACTACGGCTACACCGCAGACATCACCTATGCCTATCAGTTAGGTATCATTGCCGACAATACAGTCGATGGACAGCCGGCCACCATTCAGTCCTTTGGGCTCGACACGCCTAAGTTTAAGTTAGGTATCTTGATGGAGATGAACAACGGTATGCCATCGCTGGTATTGCAGTACGATGACGCACTTTACAGTGCTGAGCGTATGAATCGTTTAGCGGATAGTATGATGGCTGTTGCCCAACGGTTGGCAGCAGACACATCGTTACCGTTGCGGCAAGTCTCTGTCATGACGGAGGAGCAAGCACAAGAGATAGCGCGTTTTGCCCATGTGGCAGATGCAGACGTTCCGGTTCGCACTTTCCACGAAGGTATCTCGCGTTGGGCGGTACAAACGCCGGACGCTATTGCCATCATTGCCGGTGATGCCACACTGACCTATCGGCAGTACGATGATGCCGCCAACGGTATGGCACAGCAACTCATCCACCGAGGTGTGGTCAAAGGCGACCGTATCGTGCTTCTCTTACCCCGTACCAGCGATTTCTTGGTGGCTGTCTTGGCCGTGATGAAATGCGGAGCTGCTTACATACCGATGGACCCACAGTATCCTGCTGATCGTATTGCATACATCTTGAACGACAGTCAAGGACGCTATGTCATCACGACGGCCGATAAACTGGCGGATTATCCCCATCGTGCCTTAGATATCACCACCCTCAAATCACAAATCACCAATCACCAAACACCAGACACCAAACACCAGACACCAAACACCAACACCTCTCCCTCCGACCTTGCGTATCTGATTTATACCTCCGGTTCCACGGGAACGCCCAAGGGCGTTATGCTGCAACACCAAGGCATATGCAATTACCTCCATCCTCATCCTGCCAATCCGCACACGTACGAGGTGGCGACCCAAGCCCAAGCCGTGCTTTGCAGCGCTACTGTCTCGTTTGACCTCTCCATCCTCGAATATGGTACGGCGCTGTTCAATGGCAAAACGGTGGTCTTTGCCGACGAACAAGCCACTACGGATAGCGCACGGTTGGCGCAACTCTATCAACAAACCGGAGCCGATGTGCTTAGCGGGACACCTTCGCGTATTGAGACGTATTTAGAGATGGAAGAGTACCAAGAGGTTGTCAAGCACTGCAAGGTGATTCAGATGGGCGGCGAGAAACTGTCCTTGTCGTTGCTCAAACGATTGCAAGAACTGACGACGGCTAAGATATACAACATGTATGGTCCTACTGAGATCACCATCTGCTGTAATGCGCAGCAACTCAACGACCGACACGAAGTAACCATTGGCAAACCGTTGCCTAACTTTACGGAGTATATCGTGGATGCGGACGGCAATGCGCTGCCCGCAGGCGTGACGGGCGAACTAATCGTGGGCGGAATAGGAGTTTGTCCTGGATATAATAATTTGCCGGACAAGACCCAAGAGGCTTTTATTGAGTGGGGGCCCCGGCACGAACGTTACTACCGTACGGGCGATGTCGCGCAATGGAACAGTCAAGGTGAAGTCATTATCTTAGGTCGCACCGACCATCAGGTCAAACTCAACGGCTTACGTATTGAATTGGGCGAGATAGAGACCGTTATGGCACAACACCCAGCCGTCAAACAATGCGTCGTGCAAGTTAAGAAAGTGGGTAAACAGGACAAACTGGTAGCGTATTACGTAGAGAATGTCGAAAGTCAAAAGTCCCACGTCAAAAGTCAATCCGTGGAAGAAGACATCCGGCGGACAATGGCGGAGCACTTAACCCATTATATGGTGCCGGGCGTGTTTGTGCGCATGGAGCATTTCCCCATCACTCCGGCAGGAAAGATTGACCTCAAGCATCTGCCTGAACCACAGGTAGAGTCTTCGGCAGCGTATGTCGCTCCGCAAACGGAAGCGGAACAGGACTTCTGCGATATTTTTGCCCATGTGCTGCAAGTCGATAAGGTGGGCGCAGAAGATGACTTTTTCCAATTAGGCGGAACGTCGCTCGTAGCCATCAAAGTGGTGATTGCGGCATCTAAAAAACAGTATGAGATAACTTATTCCGATGTCTTTGCTCATCCGACTCCCCGTCAATTAGCCGCTTTTTGTACACCAGACACCATCCACCAGACACCAGACACAATCCACAATCCACAATCCACAATCCACAATAGCCCTTCGGGCGCACCATCTACCAACTCTCCCTTTACGCCCCTCTTGGTGCAAAATACGTTGACGGCATTCTTGGAGGGAGAAAGGCAGCCGTTGGAGACGGTCTTACTTACCGGTGCCACCGGCTATTTGGGTATTCATGTGCTCTATCGCTTATTGACGGAGACGGAGGTAACGGTATATTGCCCTATACGCTCCAAGGACAACACTTCTGCCCAAGAGCGCTTGCGTATTCTCTTGTTCTACTATTTTGATCAGACGTTTGATGCGTATTTTGACAAGCGACTCTTTGTTATCGAGGGTGAAGTGACGCAGCGTGATTGGATGGCGCAGTCGGATATACCCGCTAAAGTGGTTATTAACTGTCTTGCTAATGTTAAGCATTTCTCCACAGGTAACGATATAGAGTTTGTCAATGTGGAGTCGGTGCGTAATTTAGTTGTTTGGTGTTGTCAGCACAAAGCACGATTGGTACACATATCGACCACCAGTGTGGCAGGGCGTAGTATCAATAACCAACCCAACCCCGCACACCTCTATACCGAGCAGGAGTTTGACATCGGACAGACCTTGGATAACCAATATGCCCAAGCCAAGTACGATGCCGAGAAACTGATTTTAGACGCCATCTTACATCATAATCTGAATGCTAAGATTCTGCGTGTCGGTAACTTATCCGCCCGCAATAGCGACGGCGAGTTTCAAATCAATTTCCAGACGAATAACTTTATCGCCACCATCCGAGCCTATCAGACCTTAGGTGTTTGTCCCTATGAGTTATTGGATGCGCCTTGTGAGTTCTCTCCTATTGACGAAGTGGCAGATGCCGTCTTACGTTTGGCAACTACACCGAAGGAGTGTGTTATTTTCCATCCCACTAATCCGCATAAGCAACTCATTGGTGATGTGCTGCGTGAGATACAGATCTTGCAGCAGGATATTCGGCCTATCGAGGCAGAGGAGTTTGCGGTCATTCTGCAAGAGGCCATGACGGATGAACAGTTAGCCGTCAAACTGCGCCCGCTGATGGCCTATAAACAGAAGGGCAATAAAGCGCCCGTTTCCATTGCCGCCTCCAATACGTACACTACCCAAGTCTTGCACCGGTTGGATTTCCACTGGAGCGTGACTTCATGGGACTATGTCCGTAAGTTCTTGCAAGCCATCGCCGGAATGGGATACTTTGAGAATTGATAATTGATAATTGATAATTGATCATTATGAAGCCATATCTATTTGCTAAACAAATTTGGGAACAAGTTCCCGCGTATCAAACGATTGTTGGTAGCACTATGCCTCAGCAGTTTGAGCAATTGCCCATTATTAACAAGCATAATTACCTGCTCGCTTATCCCATGCAGGACTTATGTCTCCCGGGCAGTTTGGATAAGATACATTTGATTGGTGCCAGCAGTGGTTTTTCCAAGACGGGTGCCGTCTTTTGGCCTAAACGCCCCTGCGATGAAAAGGACTATATCCACAGTATAGAGGACCTCTTTGTGAATGTCTTTCACATTGACGGGCGCAAGACGCTTTGTCTCGAATGTCTCGCCTTTGGCATGTGGATTGGTGGTATGCAACTCGCCACAGCGATTCGAATGATCGGACTGACCGAAAAATACCGTTTCACCATTGCCACACCCGGCTTAGACCTTCGTACAGCCGTTGAAGTGATTGAGGCGTATCATGCTCATTATGATCAAATAATGATTATCACTAACCCGTCCAACATACCCATCATCACCGCACTATTGGGCAGAGAGGTGGAAAGGCTGAAAGGTAAGGTTTATTTTCCTGTTGTAGGAGAGTACTTCTCCGAGTCGTTGCGCGAACATGTCTGCGCGGAGTATGGTCATTCCCTTGACCGTACCGAAGTGTTGCGTACCGGATATGGCAGTGCCGACACGGGCGAAGTGTCCTTCGAGACGGAACGTGCTATCCGTATCCGTAAATTCTTTAGCCATCATCCCGAACTCAGTAAGCAGTTCTTTGGCACGGAGGACACCCCAATGATGTTAGAGTTGTCACCGAACGTCTATGTGGAGATAGTGAACGGTCATATCGTCGTCACGAAAGACCAGTTTATCCCGCTTGTTCGCTATGACACCAACGACTGCGGTGCTATCCTTCATCGTGAAGACCTGCGCGGTGTTGTGCCGGACGAACTACTCGACCCCATGCCCGAACAGTGGATGTATGTTATGGGTAGGGCGGATAATGCCGTCATTTTCTATGGCACCAATCTGATGATCGGAGAGATTCAGCAGTTTCTATTAGACCTCGACAAGACGGAGGGTTATGGCGGACTGTACTCGGTGCATGAGAAAGTGGAGAACGACATCTCCACGTTTGAGTTTGTCATCTACACGCGCGGCGAACATGCTGATGCAGAGCGGTTTAAGACGTTGCTCGTTCAGTTCCTATGCGGTAACAGCAATGAGTTCGCTTTCAAGTACCACAACCTCAGCAAATCGTTAGACCGACCGCTTATTCAAGTCTCTACGCAAGACATTGCCGATTTACAAGGTAACCTCAAACACCGTTTTATCATCTAATCCGTATGGAGAGACGTACGTTCTATCAATATCTATGGTCGGCCATTTTGACCTCGCTCAGCGGCATCTTGTGCGTGCAGATTGATGGTATCATCGTCAGTCATCTGTTGGGTACGGACGCGTTTGCGGCGATAGGGGTTTTAATGCCGGTGGTGCAGATTCAGTTGACTCTGTGTCTGCTCATCGGAGTTGGTGGAGCGTTATGTTTAGCTTATGCCGTCGGGTCTAAAGATAGGGCACGGTCCGGGCAGATTTTTCGAACAACGATCGTGATGCTCCTTGTGTGTAGTGTGCCTTTTATTGCGCTGAGTGCTTGGAGTTCGATGGTAGCCGGTTGGTTCTGTCATGAAGAGAGTCTCATGCCCTTAGCGTCTGATTACGCCCGTGTCTTGTTGCTGTCGGCGCCGGTTTATCTGCTCCTGCAAGGCAGCGGCGCCATGGTGCGTGCGGAGGGATTTCCAAAGCGTATCTTGTGGGCAATGGTGTTGGCGAATGTGCTTAATCTGAGTATGGATATGCTCTTTATATCTTGTTTCCATTGGGGCATAGCCGGTGCCGGTTGGGCTACCACTATCAGCAATGTCATTGCTTTATGTATTATTTTGGCTAAGAACGTTGAAAAGGTTTCAGGAGCTTTGTCCTCTCCCTTCCCCATTCTCCTTGCGGGTTTGCCTCTTGCTTTGGGTTCGGTTGCGATGTTTGTACGTTTGAGTTACCTCACTACTGCCACTTCCGCTCATTTGGGAGCAGAGGGTATGGTGACGTTGTCGTTATTGCTGTCGGTTTTCCTTTTTGTCAATCTTTTGGCAGGCGGCACTTCGCAGGCTTTGCAGCCGTTGGCAGGGCAATATATAGGGAAGGGAGATAAGGCAGCGATGTGTCGTACTTGTCGTCGCTCATTGCGATTTGCCGGACTGTCTTCGTTGGTGGTAACAGGACTTGTCGTCGCGCTCGCTCGCCCTATATGCATAGTATATGGGATAGACGAGTCTTCGCAAGTTGCCACGATGGCTGCTTTACGTATTTTCGCCGTGTGTTTCCTGTTTAATGCGTTGGGCTTTGTCCTGATGGTGATTCATCAGATTTTGGGTAATAAGACCAAGGCGATGGTGATAGCTGTTGTTCAGCCGCTATTGCTTATTCCCGTTTATGCCCTCATACTTTCTGTTTTTAGGACTTCTGTTCTCTGGTTTGCTTTTCCGATAGCCGAATTTTTAAGTCTCATTTTTATACTAATCTTATCCGTTCATGAACTCCGACAAATCTACACAACTGCAGTTAGCGATTGACATATTGCTCACTGCCAAACAGGCACCTTATTATGCGCATAAATACAGCCAAGTGGGCGATATTAGCACCTGGGCTGATTGGGCTCAAGTGCCTATTTTAGAGCGTCAAGAACTCTACGACCACACCTATCCGCGTTCTACGGATATGTTCACCGGTCCGCTGCAAGACGCCTTTGTGAGCAGTACCGGTGGCTCGTCCGGAACGGCGCGTACGATAGTGCTTAGTGGTGACGAGTGGGATGTGATGAATCAGCATCAAGCACAAGCTTTTGCGGCGTTGGGTATTCGCTCGACCGATATTGTGGCTAATATGTTTGTTGCAGGACATTTGTGGCCCTCGTTTATCGGCGCACACGAGATGATTATGCGTAACCACTGTGTTCATTTGCCTATTTCGGCTAATATAGGTGTAGAGGAAGCCTATAAGTTATGCCGTGAATACAAGCCTACCGTGATGATTTCTTTACCTACGTTCTTTGTGCTTATGGCTGATATGGCAAAGAAAGACGGACGACCGTTTGAGTCGCTGCGTATGGTGGCTTATGTAGGCGAACAGCTCAGTCATGAGGCGGAAGACTATATCCGCAAATGGTTAGGTTGTACGGAAGTCAAACCATTGGCTTATACCAGTGGCGATTGTGGTATTATGGGATACCAGACGGACGATTGCGGTTTTGGTGAATACCATACGTTGCACGATTTCCAAATCATTGAGATTGTTCATCCCGATACGTTGCAGCCGGTGGCTATGGGCGAGAAAGGGGAGATTTTAGTGACCTCGCTTTGTCGTAAGTTCCATCCTATTATTCGGTACCGTATAGGCGATATGGCACAGTGGGTTACTGCCGATAAGTACCGCCTTTGCGGTAGAGCCGGAGAGGATTTTAAGTTAGGTGGTGCGTATGTTACGGTGGGTGAGTTTGAGCGTGCCATCAGTCAGTTGGATGCTTTGAGCCTCAATTTTGTGATCGAGTTGGCGGATGTGGGAGGTCAGATGGATTTATTGATTAAGGTTGAGTGTGATCATCCGGAGCAGCATGCGCAGGAAGCACATCGTTTGGAAGACTTATTAGCAGAGTGTATTGAGCCTATCGGCGGAGGTAGAGACAAAGGCTTTTTCCGTCATTATGCCGTTCAATTGGTACCGCTTGGCTCACTGCCTCGTAACCCTATAACAGGTAAAATTAAAAAAGTAATTGACCATCGTGTCGAAGGATAATTATGAATAACCCTAAACAGATTTTTCAACGATTAGCCCTCACTTGGAGACTGCTGCTGATTATCTTCTTCAGTGTCTTCTTCGGCTTCGTTGCCATCACTATCGTTTCAGCTGTCCTCGTTTTCAAATCCGATAGGGACATAGAAGGCGAGTATGTCATCAAATTGATGAAAGAATATGAACAGCGCGTGGACACTACCGCTTCCGACGAACAAGCCGAAGCGTTATTTGATCTCTATTCTCTCCGCGTCCAAATGTATAGGCAGTCCGCTTCCGTACTCTTCCAAATGGATAGTGTGGATCATTCCAAACCTTACAAAGTAATCCGCGGCGTAAATAATGACGAGATTTTCGCCATGCGTTTTAACAAGGAGAAAGGCTTCTTAGAAGAGAACCTTTGGAAAAGTGGAGGCTGGATTGTTATATATCACTATATGGAACAATATAACCAAGTCTTCGCCCTTTATGTTCGTAACAATAACTTCTACCGCAAATCAGACGAGTATAACCACTCCTACATCCGTTACCTAATGGCTATTTGGCTACTGTTAGTGACCATCATTGCCATCTCTCTTTTCAAAACACTCCGACCTATCGAAAAAAGAGTCCGTGAACAGGAACGCATAGCAGGAGAATTGCAAATTGCTCACCGTATTCAAATGATGATGCTTCCTGAGGCTAAATGTTACCATTTGGATTCCTTCTTCCAACCTGCGCGAGAAACCGGAGGAGACTTTTTCTATTACGTACAACTCAAAGACCGAATGCTCTTCATCATTGCTGACGTCAGCGGGAAAGGAATACCGGCATCTTTGGTAATGGCTATGAACGTCAGTCGTTTTAGACTGCTCGCATCCCAAAAACTGGACCCCAAACAAATAATTGAGATAATGAACCGCGAAATGCTGAATAATAATTCGGACGGGCAGTTTATGACCGCATTCGTAGGCTCAATAACTCGACATGGAGGAGAACTCACTTTCTGTAACGCCGGACATAACGCACCCGTCATCGTGGGGCGCGATGCCCAATTTATGGACGTTAAGCCGAACCTGCCGTTAGGAGTAATCGCTGACTATGAGTATGAACAACAATTTATCCAACTGCCGGAAGGAGCTTCACTGTTCTGCTATACCGATGGGCTGAACGAAGCCGTCGATGAAAACGGCAACTTCTTTGGCAACGACCGTATCCTATCTGCACTGACAAATGTTCCACCGGACAAGATGATTGAAACGATGATGGCGCAAGTCCATCGTTTCTCCGGCAAAGCTCCGCAGGAAGATGACCTGACCCTACTCTGCATTGAAGCCAATCAACCAAACGTCATCTCGTTTGAGTCTATCGAACAAACGGCTCAATTGCACTCGTTCTTAGACCACTTCTTCCAATCCGAGGCATTGGACGTTGTTCCCGGAGTGGAATTGGCTATTGAAGAATTGCTCGTCAATGCGCTTCAATACTCAGGCTCTACCTCCGTACAACTCAAAGGCGAAGTGCAGGAACAGCAACTTGTATTTACACTGACGGATAACGGAACACCCTTCAATCCGCTCAATGCGCCTCAAGCGGATACATCCGCTTCCGTCGAAGATAGGCAAATAGGCGGACTCGGGATACTCTTGGCTACCGAACTGATGGATAAGATCTCTTATAACAGAATAAACAATCAAAATATCGTCATACTATGCAAATCAATTATCAACAAACCGATGGTCAGTTAATTGCTATCGTACAGGGACGACTTGGTACAGTCGAAAGTGAACAGTTTATGAATAACATGCAACCGCTGATGGATGCTGCCGATGGGACAATCCGGTTAGATTGTCATCAACTGGAGTATATCTCGTCTTCCGGACTGAGAGCTTTGCTCACGCTCAACAAACAAGTTCATGCCAAGGGAGGAAAACTTATCCTAACCGGACTCAACGACGAAGTCAAGCAAGTCTTCCAAATCACGGGCTTCAACTCTATCTTCACCATCACTGACGTATGAAAACCACCTTACCGGCTATATAACTCCTCCTCGGACGCCTCGCGTTCCGTATATTGAAAGCGATCTATCTACGAAAGTAGGTAGGTCGCTTTTTTGTGCTTTTTCTCGAAAATCTGCACATTTTTTTTGCGTATATCAAAAAAAGTCGTACCTTTGCACCCGAAAATAATAAAATATCGGAAATACTACTCCCGATATTTGGAAAAAATCATACATTATGATACCGAGAATCTATAAATTAGAAGACGATTTAGAGCAAAGTGTATTCCTCTTTGGAGCACGTCAAACAGGGAAAAGTACATATCTCAAAACGGCATTCCCCAATGCTGTTTACATTGACTTGCTAAATAGTAAACAGAAGCGCTTTTTTACCCATCAGCCGGAAATGCTCTATGATATGCTGCAAGATAAACCTGCAAACCAAATCGTCATTATCGATGAAATAGCAGAGGTTCCGTCCTTGCTTAATGAAGTTCATCGGCTCATCCAAGAAAAACAGTTGCGCTTTATTCTTTGCAGTAGTAGTGCTCGCAAATTAAAACGCAAGGGTTACAACACATTAGGGGGACGTGCTTTTCCTTGCTATTTCTACCCCTTTGTCAGTGCAGAATTACCGGATTTGGATTTGAACAAAGTTTTACTTTATGGACTTCTTTCCTCTTGTTACTTAAGTAATAAGCCATGGAATGTGCTTTCTTCTTATATTGATGTTTATATAAAAGAAGAAATAAAGGAAGAAGCTTTAGTGCGTAATCTGGACAATTTTCAGCGCTTTTTGGATGTAGCTGCCATTGGTGATGCTGAAATTGTTAATTACGCTAATATTGCCAGTGACTGCGGTGTTACGGCTAAAACGGTAAAAGAATACTACAATATTCTAGAAGATACTTTGTTAGGATTTATGGTACCGGCTTATACGAAAGTGCTTAAGCGCAAAGTGATACAAGCCCCCAAGTTCTATTACTTTGATGTGGGTGTATATAATTATATGATGCAGAGAGAGTCGTTAGCACCGAATAGTTCGGAGTATGGACATTGCTTGGAGCACTTTGTAATGCAGGAATTGAAAGCTTATATCGGTTATACGCATAACAGAAAGAAACTGAGTTATTGGCACACCTATGAAGGCAAAGAGATTGATGCTGTTTTAGGGGAAGCTCAGGTTGGCATTGAGATTAAATCAACGGAGGAGATTCAGCCAAAGCACTATGCTAATTTCAAAGAGTACAAAGAAGAATTTCCCAATAGTCGTTGCATTATCGTTTCTCGTGATCCTTTTACTCGCCGTACGGGAGATATTGAAATTATGTATATCTTCGACTTTTTACAGAAATTGTGGAAGGGCGAAATAATATAACGCAATTTGCATATATCAAAAAAAAAGTCGTACCTTTGCACTCAAATTATAAAAATCCGAATACGAAAGGAATTTATCTATGACAACAAGACAAGAAAAAGTAACGATTCGTTCTGGTTATGCTAAAGTGCTTGGCATGGATGTTGAATACAGAGAACCTCGAGTTTTAATTGGTGGCTTTGACTTGTGTTAAAACCAACTAAACTTGTTAGAGATTAGAGTTGTTGAAAAAGTTGATAATTTAAACCAACTCAACAGCCACGCAAGTGGCGCATCAACCAATCAACCAATAAACTCATTAACTTGTAAAAAATTTGCATATATCAAAAGAAAGTCGTATCTTTGCACCGGATTTCAAAAAATGCGTATTTATGCATAAAATGTAAATGGTATGTTTATGGAGGTATCGAGGATTAGTTATGTAAATCAATTATACACTATTGCACGCAATTAAATAATCAATTAATACAAAACGTTTATGGAAAAAGATTTTAGAGATTATTCTGATGAAGAATTTCGTGCTGCCATGATTGCCACTATGAATCTAAAACAAGAGTGGATGGCTTCGGTAGATAAACGTGAAGCAGAGTTAGGCATACGATGAAATTATCCGTTGACAATATCAATAGAGAATCCCCCTATTGGGTTCTTCAGCTGGATGATATGACCTTCCGTTTTGTAACTAAAAACGGTGTACGGTATCGTGTAGGATTTTACCAAGACCCTTATTTTTTGAGAGATAAAGCATATCACTTTTTTATTGCTAACGAAGAGGGGGTGTCGGCACCGAAAGATGTTGATGTTTTCAAAGTGATTACTTGTGTATTAGAGGAATTCTTTCGTCAAGATGCTTCCGTGATGCTTTATATTTGCGACCCACGAGATCATCGTGAAGTTATTCGTGACAATTTATACAAACGTTGGTTTCAGAGTTATGCCAAACATGAGACATTGACCCTTCAGGCAGAAGAATTGAATTTTCAAGGATATGTGGTTTATACAGGAATGATACTGCGGAAGGATCATCCGGAATATGAGCAGATGTTGGATTCCTACAAGTCATTTGTTCAACGTGCAACTCAAATATATCAAGTATCCCCTAAATGACCCCTAACTACCTATCTTGATTGCTCGTCGAGGTAGGTTTTGTTTTGTGTTAAACCAATTATTAGGATTCATAAACACTTTTAGTTGCTTTTTGTTTTTTGCTTGTATCTGCTTCGTCAGAGCAAACATCGCCAAGGAATGACCACGGTCATTAAGGGCTCAGTTGCTCTTCCTCTCCCCACCACGCAAGCGTGTTGGGGTCCCCATATTCAGTCAGTCACATCGTCGGAATTGGCTTACTGCAAAATCCAAGCCTCCAGTTTGGATGGGCAGTCGCAACTCCTCCTCTCCCCAATAATCAACAGATTTTTGGGGATCCTAATTAAGAGCATTGCTCCCGCACTCTAATCAACCATCTACTAAACAAAAAATCAAAAATCATACTAAAGACAATTTATAGAAACCCCCTATAGTCATAGAAAAGACTGCTCAATAGGGCAGCCTTTTCTGTGTTTATTTTTTACCTCCTTATCGGTCAAAAAGAATGATTACAACTCAAACGTGTACTTTCCTGCACACAACTCTTGTTTGGAACCATCGGGCAAAATCAACGTGGCAGATGTGTTGGCAGGGATGGTGCACTCGTACGAATAACCATTTGCCGTTTTTTTCCAACCGCTTTCGATACGACCGTACATACTGTCAAAATGTCCGCGCGCATATTGCAAACTGCCTCCCGGACGTGGTTGCAGTACGAAATGTTTATACCCCGGATGCTGTTCATCACGTTCGATACCGAGACAATAGGTCATCATCCATTCTTCGATGGCTCCATAACTATAGTGGTTGAAGGAGTTCATGTCCACCATGCCAAACCCATTTTGAATGGTATAGCTGTTCCAACGTTCCCAGATAGTGGTTGCTCCTTGGCAGACAGGGTAAAGCCATGACGGATAAGCAGTCTGCTCAAACAAACGATACGCTATGGAGTCATGTCCGTCGCGCGAGAGAACCAGATTGAGATAAGGTGTACCGATGAAACCGGTAGTTAGTGTGTAGTCGTGTTCTCTCAAGTCCTGAATCAGGCGTTCTACGGCTTTGGCATGATTGGCTTCGTTGAACAGTTCTGCTTGTAGCGGAACGATATACGACGTCTGCGTATCAGCCATTTTCATGTTGAAACCACCACTGGCAAACCATTCTGTATAAGGTGGAACCAATTCGTCTGCGGTACAGGTGCGACCTTCTGCATTGACGAATACCTTATTAAAGGTGTCCGCAATGCGTTGGTGCAGTTCAGCATAGTGTTTGGCGTCTTTTTCATAACCAAGTGCTGCCGCCATTTTGGACATCAACAAGGCATCGAATCCCCAATATGCCGTATTGGTTAGCGGGGTGGAAGTTTGATCTATTGCGAGCCAGTCACCATAGCCGCTACCGGGTTGGATACCATTGACGGAACGATTGTCCAAATAGGTCATGTAAGCCTGCATGGAAGCGTAGTGGTCACGAATGAAACGTAGGTCGCCGTACTGCTGATAGACTTGCCACGGCAGAATGATACCTACTTCGGTCCATCCCATCGCACCTCCGCCTAATTCACTACCCATTGGGGGAACGCCCACTTTGGGAATGTAGTCGCAATAGTTGCCATCGACTCCCTGTGCATCGCGCATGGATTCAATCCAACGGGTGTAGAAGGCATCTACGTTCATGTTATAGGTGGCAGTTCGAGCAAAAACTTGTGCATCACCGGACCAACCCATGCGCTCATCGCGCTGCGGACAGTCTGTCGGTATGGACACGAAATTGCCACGTTGCGACCAGAGAATATTTTGGTACAAACGATTCAGCAGTTCATTGGAACACTCAAACGAACTCATTTCCTTGTCAGATTCGATGGATTCGATGACTAAACCCTGTACGTCCGACAACGGAAGGGCTGTTTCCAAACCGTGGATCTCTACATATCGATAGCCGTGGAAAGTGAAATGCGGGCAGAATGTCTCTCCTTGGGGCTTGCCTGCGCAGATATAGTGATCTTCGGATAGCGCACCGCGGTAGTTCTCATTGTACACCTGTCCGCGATGGCTGGCGTAAAAGTCTTTTGTCAGAGGGGGCAGCGGATCAGCAGGAACGGAATCCGGATAAATCATTTCGCCGTAACGGAAGGTGATCTGTTGTCCTGGAGCACCATGCAGGCGAATAGACGGGATACCCACCATATTCTGCCCCATATCATACACATAAACACCGGGGACGGGTTCGGTTACGGATTGGGCTGTCAGAGTCAGGTTATGTTGTGCGGCATTGCCTATGTATGCTGTTATTTGAGCAACTGGAGCAGGATAGACCACGGCTGCATACCATTCGCCATCATATCCCTCGCGTCGGGCATCATAGTCTTCGCCATTCTGGAAACTGTTGGAAGTGATGGGACCGTTATCGTTAACGAGCCATGCCGGGTCGGTGACAATGGTTTCGGTAGTGCCGTCTTCGTACGTCAGAACCAACTTAGCCAATAGCGATAGTTGGGTACCGAACTGGTCTTGCCAGTGGGTGGCAAATCCTGTGAAATCGCTGAACCAACCCGAACCGAGTTGTGCGCACAGAGTGTTCTCTCCTTCTTGCAGCAGATGGGTTAGGTCGTATGTGGTGTAGAGCAGACGGAAACGGTAATCGGATGAACCCGGATTGAAATAGTCGTTGCTGAGTCGCTCGTCGTTGACAAAATACTCGTAGATGCCCTGAGCAGTAGTATAGAGTCGGGCTGAGCGCAAGGGACGTGTGATGTCAATCGTGCGTTTGAGCATAGGAGCACCGCGCTCTTCTGCCGGACAGAAGAGGATATTGTCCGCGCCATTGAATTCCTGTTCGGATGCGTACAGGAGGCTATTCCAAACATCCTCGCTGATGCGTAATTGGGAGAAAACGGCATCTCCGCTGAAGCCTATCTGATACAGGCGACAATAGGGCTTCCATACTTCCTGTGGATAGGGACGGATAACTACCGGTTCGGTGTTCAGTGGTTTGCCGTCGATGGTCAACCATAGTTGATAGCCTTTGGCATAGTCGAGAGCCACTTGGCGTATGGAGACGGAAGACTTATCTTCCAATGATGGGTTAGTGGAATGATGAATGGATGTGTCGATAGTGCGGATGCCGTCAGTAGTGTGTGAAATGGTGATTAGATCCTTGTCAAAATCCAGTTGTACAAAGTTGAGTGAATCGCGATAGCCGAAAATGAATGAACCTAATCCTGCCATATCGAAATCGATATTGTAACGACTGCGATACTTGCTGAAATGCGGCCATTGCGAGCCTATCCATTGGGCATTGTCCCAACCCTCGTTCATCAGTCCGGTCTCAAAAGTAGCCTTGGGCGATGTGTGTTTATGACCTTTCTCATCCCAGACTTGCACTTGCCATTCGTACAGAGTGCGGGGTTGCAACTGGGGTCCGGCGTAAGATATCCCGACTGAAAGGTCAGCATCCACCTTGTTGGTACAGTAAACCGCTTTGCCGTCTTGTGATACGGTGAGGCAGTAGGCCGTTTGTGCTGCCCCTTGGCGTGAGGAAATCATTTGCCAACTGAATCGCGGTTGAGCAACATCAATGCCCAGTGGGTCGGTTTGATACTCTGTTTGCAGGTTGGCTACCTTGGTGCCGCAGGCTGTGCAGAGTACAGCGATAGTGGCGGCAAAGAGAATGTTTTTCATAGGTTAAATGCTTGTTTTAGTTCGTTCATTTGGTCTGTGGACATACCTTCGGGTATGAATCCCATAGCTCGCGCATCGCGATATATCTGGGCAGATTTGTTGAGGACATCGATTCTGTCAAATGCCTCCACTGCATCCGGTCCGACTGCCACGACACCGTGTTTTTCCCACATCACAACGTCGTAGTCGTGCAGTTCATCCAGAGTCTTCTGTGCCAGTTCCACCGAACCGGGTAGGGTGTATGGCACAATGCCCAATCCTTTGGGACAGAAAGCGCGTGTTTCAGGAATCATAGACCATAACAGATGGGTCAGTACATCCTTTGTGAGAAAAGCGCGGTTGTGCGACATAGCCACCAACTCAATAGGGTGGGTGTGTATCACTGCCTTGTTTGAGGGTTTCTCGGTCTGTAGGAAATTGTGCACCAACAGGTGTGTGGGCAGTTCACTGGTGGGACGGATATCCTTTTCAGCCACAATGACATAGTGCTGTCCATCGGGCAAAATACGAATGATGGACATGTTGTCCATGGGAGCGGATTCTACATAGCGCATACGGCGTCCGGTGCCGGTTACGAGGAAATATCCTCCTGCTAATTTTGGTACGGAAAGTCCGATGGCTATCGGTTCAGAGATAGCAGGTATTTCATTCAGCGCGGGTGCAAACTCACTCATGTTGTACGAAATATTACCGCCATTACGTTCAGCCCATCCTTTTTGCCAGAGATACCCGGCTACTTGGGCAACTTGTTCTATAATATGTTTCATATAAGAGAAGGAAAAAATACAGAGAATAACAATACCATTAAGCCGATGCCCAGAACAACCAAGGTGATAGGTTTAGCTCCTTTCCACTCGTGCAGAACGAGCCCCCACAAATTGGAGAATAATATATTCAATGACATCAGTATGCACCAGGAGAAAGCGAGCAATACAGGTGTGTCGGTCATGAGGCTTTTACCCAATTCAAGCCCGAAGAACTGTGAATACCACAACAAGCCCGCCAAGGCGCACAGCAAGATATTATTTACTTTGTCACCCGCTGAAATTTGCACATATTCCTTAAATGTCCTATTCTTGGTATTTTGATAAAGACAATATATGGCATTGGTGATGAATCCGCCTACTGTGACCAGCAGGATAACGGGCAGTCCGGCCAGTAGATTATTGGCACCGGCTGCGGCCATGTTGTCGCGAATACCTTGTCCGGCATCCAGACCCAAAGCGAAGCAAGCGCTCATCACACCTGCCAACAGGGCTACCAAGAGACCTTTGGTAAGGGCAAAATCTTTAATGGCTTCTCGTTGCTCTTCTTCGCTCAGTCCTTTTGTGCGGAGCGAACCGGCATAGCCGATGATTGTTATGCCGGCGAGGGTAATACATACACCCACCAGCAGGATGAGTCCTTGTCCATGCAATAGGTCTGTACCCGCGAATAGGGCGGGTAACAGAGTGCCAAAGGCGGAACAGGTGCCCAAGGCGATGCTTTGTCCCAATGCCACTCCCAAATACCTCATACTCAGTCCGAAGGTCAATCCGCCAATACCCCACAGAGAACCGTATAAAATGGATTTCCATACGGGGACTGACGAATACAGTGCTATCAAACTCAGATTGTCAGGCAGGCTGCATACGGCACCCAACCATGGAAATATCAACCAAGCAAAGCAACCCTGAATGAGCCAAAAACATTCCCATGACCAGTTGCGTACTTTGTTGATGGGCACATAAGAACTGGATTGTCCCAAACTGCCGATTGCAATAATCAATAAGGCAAGCAGTGTTTTCATCGTTTACTCAAAACATTGTGTTCGTAATTATGTATTTCTGCTATGTAGCCTTCTGCTACGGGCACGTTGTGTGTCAGACAGAAGTAGTTATAGACATCATTCCAAGGTAACCCCTTAGCTTCTTCCAATAGAGCCAGACGCTCAAAGAAGTTTTCTTCTGCTTCCGCTTTGCGCAAACGGTCGATTGGTGACAAAAGAGCTTGCAAGAAGGCTTTTTGCGTAGCGCGGCTGCCGATTACGTAGGCACCTATTCGATTGAGCGATGCGTCAAAATAGTCCAAACCATAGTTGACGCGATCCAATGCGTTAGCCCAAACGATTTCTTGTGCCAACATGGTCAAACTATCGTTGAGAATAACCACATGGTCTGAATCCCAACGTACAGGACGCGATACGTGTAACAATATCTCTTTGGAGAAGAGCAGCAAGGCAGATAGTTTATCATAGACTTCTTCGGTGGGATGAAAGTGTCCCATATCCATCGTGGCCATGATACCATTCTGAACCGCATAGCCCATATAGAACTCATGCGAACCGACGGTGAAACTCTCCAGTCCTGTTCCAAATAACTTGCATTCTACTGCATCTTTCACATTGGGACATTTAACGGCAAATATTTTGTCTAACGATTCTTTCAGATTGCTGCGGTAGAGGTAGCGGTCCACAGTTATGTCTTTGCTCCCGTCATGAATCCATAGGTTATGGCATGCAGGGCTTCCCAGTTGTCGTCCCATCTCTTCGGCAATCTTACGGCTGCGAATGGTATGCTCAATCCAGAAATCGCGGATACCTTGATCGCGGTGTGATAAGGTCATGTTGCCGCTCTTCGGGTGAGAAAAACTGGTGGAGTTGAAGTCCAATTTCATATTGTTGGCCTTCGCCCAATCTATCCAGCTTTGGAAGTGGCACGGTTCTATTTGGTCACGGTCCACTTTCTTTCCCTTGAAATCGCCATATATGGCATGCAGACTGAGACGATGGTCTCCCGGGATAAGTGTTTTTACGTATTCTATATCTTGGCGCACTTCATCTATATTACGTGCCTTACCGGGATAGTTGCCGGTAGCCTGAATGCCGCCGGATAGTGCTTCTCCGCTTTGTTCAAATCCGGTAACGTCATCCGTTTGCCAGCAATGGAGCGACAGGTGAATCTGTTCCAATTGGTTCAATGCTTTGTCGGTATCAATGCCTAATGCAGCATACCGTTCTTTTGCCTGCTGATAAGCAGCAATAATCGTTTCGTTAGTCATGGGTATATCAGTTATTAGTTTTTGCTTGTACAAGGATATTGCCTGTGGCTGTGGCTTCGGCAGGACCTTGGATAACGGTCAAGCCGGTAGCCTGAGCGGTCAGTTCGTTTAGGAAAGTGTTCTTGGAACCTCCTCCTATTATATGCAGTTCATCTATTGTGTAAGGAAGCAACGATTGTATCTGTTTCAGCACTTCGGCATATCGGTGTGCCAGACTCTCAAATACGCATCGCAGGAATTCCCCTTGTGTCTGTGGTTGGCGCAGGTTGTGTTGCGTGCAGTAAGATAGAATAGCCGTTTCCATAGATTCCGGAGCAGCAAACATCGTATCGTCAGGGTTAATCAGACATGGACATTCAGCCTCTTGGGCGAGGCGAACCACTTCGGAGTAGGGGAGTTTATTGCCGTTTTGTTTTTGGCTCCATTCGGTCAGCAGATTCTCCACCAGCCACATGCCGGTTATGTTTTTCAGGAAACGTATAGTACCCTCTATGCCGCCTTCGTTGGTTATATTCAGTTGTTGTGCTTCGGCGGTCAGAATCGGTTCGTCCAATTCTACACCCAAAAGAGACCATGTCCCGGAACTGAGGTAGGCGGCATGTTTATTGCCGTGTACTGCTGCTACAGCGGAAGCCGTATCATGCCCTGCAACGGCAATCACCGGCCATTGGGGACAATCACATTCGCTCGCTATCGAGGGACGAATGGTTCCTATCAACGTGCCGGGTTCTATCGTGGGGGCAAATAGGTTCTCATCAAGACCGATGCGCTGTAGCAAATCCTTGTCAAACTGATGGGTGTGAGCATTGAGCAGTTGTGAGGTGGAGGCTATGGTGTATTCGGTAGCCATGCGTCCGGTCAGCATGTAGTTGATGGCATCGGGCAAGAACAGAATCTTATCTGCCTGCATCAGCATGGGGTCTTTGCGCTGACGGAGAGCGTAAAGTTGAAAGAGAGTGTTGATATTCATTATTTGGATACCCGTGCGTGCGTACAATTGTTCTGCCGGCATAACGTTTTGAAAGAAATGTTCAGGTGCAAGCACGGTTTGTGGGTCACGATAGGCATATGGCATGCCCAATGGCTGTCCGTCGGAACCTATGAACAGAACATCCACTCCCCATGTGTCAATGCCCACGGACTCAATTTTCAGTCCTGTTTGTGCCGCTTTGTTCAGACCTGTTTTTATTTCAGCGAACAATTGCTCAAAGTCCCAATAAAGATGTCCGTCTTGTTGGATAAGAGGTGTGTCAAAACGGTATATTTCGTTTAGTGCGCATGACTGCTCACATTCTGTTTCTGAGGCAGATACGCTCCCTATCACAGCTCTCCCGCTGGTGGCTCCCAAGTCAAATGCCAAATAGTGTTTCATGTTCAATTTGCAGATTATTAACGTGGCAACTTATAAAAGTTTCCTTGATTTTGTTGTTCCGCAGAGGTACCTTCAACGGAACCACAGGACACTTTTACGCTATATCGCCACAAAGGTACATTATTTTTTTAGAAACTGCAAAGAAAAGTGCAAATAAAACAAAAAATACTAAAATGTTCCACGATTTTAGTCACCAACTGTGTCAAGTGTCGAGAGAGTGTCGAGAGAGTGTCGAGAGCCCCTCGAGAAAAAAAGAAAGACAAAAGAAACAAAAATGCTTCAACTCTGCATGGAATTGAAGCACTTTGTAGATTCTAAAAGAATTATTTTCTTGTCGGGATGACTGGATTCGAACCAACGACCTCCTGCTCCCAAAGCAGGCATTCTAACCGGACTGAACTACATCCCGAGTGACCTCTTTGACGAAATCGGCTGCAAAGGTACTGCTTTTTTCTAAATTGACAAAATTTTTTCTTTCAAAAATAGTTTTTTTGTTATTTTTTTTGCAAAACCCAAAAAGATTCAGTATCTTTGTGGGCAAGTTGGACAAAAAATATCTACCATGAACAACATGAACAAACTTTTCTTAACTCTTCTTCTCTTGACTCCTTCTGTGCTATTTGCTCAGGCACCTGCTTTGGATGAGGACGAACCTATGATGCCTATGCCGCGTGATATGGTGTATCTGCAAACCTCACTCGGTTACATAGATATGCCTCTTTCTACCCCCTTTGGCATCGTGGCAACGAACAACCGTCAAAGTCAGATATACCTTATTTCTGACGATGGCGAGCTCACCACATTGGTCTCTGCACCGGGTGCGGGAAGATACATGCACCTCAGTCCTGACGGCACGCAGGTCGCCTTCAAGTATATCAACACCAACGATGAACAAGCCCCTGCCGTATTGGACCTGACTACTCGCGAGATGACTTTATTGGACGATTTTGCTTTCCAGTGTGGTCAGCCATCTTATGCCAACGACGGCACGATTGCCTATACCCGTGATAATCAACTCCTCGTTCGCCATGATGACGAAGTGCGTACATTCGATATGCAGCAGCATGTTAACATTGCCAATATCGCTCCCGATGCTTCATACGTTGCTTTTGCCGATGGTGATGGCTTTCCTATGATACTCCATTTGGACGATGAGTCTATTACGCCTCTTGGCGATGTCAATGATTGCTATATCAATACCATCTCACCGGCAGGTGGGCATGTGCTTTACGAGCAGACCAAAGGGCTGTTGTTTGTCTATGACGTTGCTTCCAATACGTTCACATGTATCGGTCAGGGTTCTTCTGCTCAGTGGCTTGATGAAGAGCATGTTGTTTATTGCCGTCCCGAATATAGGGAAGGCAATGTGTTTGCCTATATGGGGACATCTATTGTAACCGACAATTTCATGGGCACAGCCCCCCATGTTATCATTGATACCGACCGTGAGTGTCCTCAGCAGGTGGCAGTGGTGGACGAGACTCATATAGCAGTCCCTTTCAGTTACGGCAATCGTCGTTTATCCGTTATGGATATTCAGCATCCTGCTGACGAGACTATACTCTATGCCTTGGATGCAGATATGGTGTTTGGAGATGACCTCAATCGTCGTGAACACAACATCGCTTCACCCCGATTGCTTCCTGAACAAACGCAGCTGGCAGGCACTATCGGTATTTACGATATTCCATACATCAATCAGGTCTATGACACCCCTGATTCCCATGCCGGTTGTTACGACTATGGTCCTGTGGCATGTGGTCCGACCACTTCCTGTATGTTGTTGGCTTACTATGGGTTGTTTGAGAAGCATGCCGTTACCTCTCGTCGTACCAATTGTGCGTGGGGGCAAACCAATTATTATTCGTGGTACGTCGGACAGCAATACACGGCATCTCTCACCGGTTTCACCTTCTCATCAGTCGCTGAGGGTAGGGGATGTAATGCCAAGGGTGCTTATGGTTATATGTGGAATGGAAACAACAGTCCATACTCGCGTATGGTGGACTTTTACAAGAATAATGGTATCAAAGATACCCGTCACAACGACACGGGATTGGGTATTATCCGTTCTGAATGTGCCGCCGACCGTCCATATAGTTGGTGTATCACATCTGCTAAGAGTGGAGGTCACTTGATTTTGCCGTTCCGTGTGGATGCCAAGTGCGTCAAAGTTAATGGTGTGTGGACATTGCAAGAGGGCAAGACAGGTTCGCTCGTAGTGCAGGACCCATATGGCGACGCCAACAACTCATCGTGGGTGGGAGACGGACGTTACTCGACCTATGACTACAACGGTTACAACAACGGATACTTCACCATGGTCAACGCTTGGGGAGTGACCGCATCGTATTCACCCATCGCTATCCGTGTAAATGAGGTTAAATTAGACTATGATAGCCTAACTCTCAAGGTAGGTGAGTCAGCCGTTTTGCATGCTGAGATTGTTCCTGTAGATGCTTCCGACAACACAGTCTCATGGGGGACTTCTTCCCGTAGGGTGGTGATGTGCGCAGGTTCTGCCATTCCTTTGGCACAAAAGATTATGGCTAAAGGAGTAGGAGAAGCGTCTATATGTGTCAAGACTACCGATGGCGGCAAAACAGCATGTTGTGTCGTGACAGTGGTAGATGCCACCGACCTCGATGAAATGAATCATACCGCCTTGTCCGGTACAACCAAACAACTTATTAACTCGCGCCTTGTCATTGTTCGCGATGGTGTTCAATATGACTTGATGGGCAATGTAATCAAATAGTTTGTTAAATTTTATATTTTACTACCATGTTTACACAACAGGAT